>CBFGZJ010000237.1:0-3369 GCA_965653215.1 uncultured Sphingomonas sp.
CAAAGGCATTCCCAATGCCCCGGCCACGGCGTCTGCAAAGCCAGCGGCAGCGACGGTAAGCACTTCCGCAATGGCTGGGATCGTCCAAGCCATCAAACGTCAGGTTCAACCCTGCGCCAATCGGCAGGTAGACCCGGGTACTGGGGCCAATAGGATAAAGGTGAAGCTGCGGCTGCAGTTAAGCCGAACTGGACGCTTGGTTCGGCCCCCCGAGGTGGTCGGCGTGAGCGGCGTTGATAACGAAAACGAGCGCTATGTGGAGCGAGTCAAGGACATCGCCATTGCGACCTTCGTTGGCTGCTCACCGCTGACTGGCTTGCCGCCCGAGCTTTACAAAGCCGCGGACGGCAACGGCTGGGGCGATTTCGACATGCGATATAATCTTCCGTGAGGAGCATCATGGCAAAATTCCGTCATTGCGAGCAAAGCGAAGCAATCCATATCCATCGTCCGCGGAGCTGGATTGCTTCGTCGCTTGTGCTCCTCGCAATGACGCTGGTGGCAACGCCCGTCTTCTCACAAGAATCCGGTCGCCTTGAAGTCGACGTTGTCGGCGGTGTGCAGGCGCCGATGACCATCGCCGTGCCGCCTCTGCCGGCCGCAGCCGAGGCTTCGACTCCGGCCGGGGGCACCGGGCAGATTGGCCAGCAGATTTCCGGAGTGATCGCCTCCGACCTGCGGTCGAGCGGCCTGTTCACTCCGATCGGCCCCGGCGGGATTCCGACCTACAGCTACAGCGCCGCCACCACCCCCGCTTTCGCGACTTGGCGCAACCAAGGGGTGCAGGCGTTGATTTCCGGCTTCGTCGAGGCTCGGCCGGACGGCCAGCTCACCGTCGGATGTTATCTGTTCGATGTCGCTGCCGGGCGCGAGCTGACGCGCAAAGGCTATACCGTCGCCCCCACCAACTGGCGCCGCGCGGCGCACAAATGCGCCGACGCGATCTACTCGCGGCTCAGCGGGGAAGGCGGTTTCCTCGACACGCGCGTCGTCTATGTCGCTGAATCCGGGCCAAAGACCCGCCGCGTCAAGCGGATCGCGATCATGGATTCGGACGGATCCAATCATCGTTACCTGACCGAAGGCAAGGCAACGGTTGTCACCCCGCGCTTCTCGCCCCGCGGTGACCGGCTGGTCTATATGAGCTACGCTGGCCGCCGGGCGCGGGTCTATGTCCTCGACCTTGCCAGCGGGCGTGAGCGGCTGCTGGTTCCAGGCGCAACCATGACCTCTTCCGCCCGCTTTTCCCCGGACGGCAATCGGATTGTCTTCGCTATGTCGAGCGCCGGCAACACCGACATCTATGTCGTAAACGCGGCCGGCGGAGCTCCGACCCGGCTGACCAGTGCGCCCGGAGCAGACACCTCGCCCAGCTTCTCACCCGACGGCAACCGGATCGTGTTCGAGAGCGACCGCTCAGGCACTCAGCAGCTTTATGTGATGAATTCCGACGGCTCGAATCAGCGCCGCATCACCTTCGGTGGCTCGCGCTACGCATCGCCGGTCTGGAGCCCGCGCGGAGAATGGATCGCCTTTACCCGGATCAGCGGCGGGGCGTTCGGTGTGGGCATCATGAACCCGTCCGGACAGAGCGAGCGAATGCTCAGCAGCAGCTGGCTTGATGAGGGGCCCAGCTGGGCGCCCAATGGTCAGTATGTGATGTTCCACCGGATCAGCCAGGACAGCGGTGCATCCGCGCTCTATGCCGTTTCGATCAACGGCGGCGCTCCGCGTCGCCTGCCAACCCCCCAGAACGGGTCCGACCCGTCCTGGTCTCCCCTCCAAGACTAATCAGATCGATAAGGAGTTAAACATGCGCAAGACGTTGACCGTCGCGGCTGCGGCGATCGCAATCACCATCGCCGGGTGCGGCAAGAAACCTGCTCCGGTAACCACCCCGCCTCCGGCAGATCAGGCTGGAACCGCCACGGGTGATGATGTCGGGCTGGTCGAGCTGCCCGAAAGCCAGGCGGACCTGGTCGCCAAGGCCGGCTCCGACTCGGTTTATTTTGGAACGGATGAATATGCGCTCGATACCGCCGCGCGGACGACGCTGACGGCGCAGGCGCGCTGGCTGCTCGCCAATCCGAACGTGCGGGCGAGCATCGAGGGTCATGCCGACGAGCGCGGCACCCGCGAATATAATCTGGCGCTGGGTGAGCGGCGGGCAAATTCGGCCCGCGATTTTCTGGTCACTCAAGGAGTGCCGGCAACCCGGCTGACGACGATCAGCTGGGGCAAGGAGCGGCCCGCGGTTCCTGGGTCGAATGAAACGGCGTGGGCGCAGAACCGCCGCGCTGTGACGGTGATCGTGCGGTAGTTTTTTGGTCATTGCGAGCGGAGCGAAGCAATCCACTGGCAGCGCAATTCGCTGGATTGCTTCGTCACTGCGCTCCTCGCAATGACGATTAGTGGTGCTTAGGCGGCGTAGCGTTGCGGCTGGGTCAGCGCCAGCCACGAGCGAGCCTGACGCTGGGCTTCGGCGATCTCGCGCGCTGTCATTTCGATTGCGATCTCGGCGCGGCACTGCTGCCCGGCGGTGCTGCCAGATTGAACCATTTGTGCGCTTCGATCAGATCGACCCCGATACCACCGCGGCCGGTTGAGTAAGTCACGCCCAGATCGAACAAGGCTTCGACATCGCCACGTTCCGCATCCGCAAGCCGGCTCCGAACCAGGAAGTCGGCGGCTTTTTGACTGATTGCCATTTTCGGTCCCCTGTCTCTCCAGGGGACACATTCGGTGGTGACTGGCAAAGAAATGGTTAACGCGAAACTCAGGCACCAACCTGTTGAAGTTGCACGGCAAGATTGTCGATCAGCCGGGTTCCCCCAATCGTCGCAGCGGCGATCAGGCGCATTTCTCCCTGCGCTTCGCTGATTGGCTCCAGCGTGTGGCTCTCGACCAGCGCGAAATAGTCGATCCGACTGAAGCCGGCCTGAGTGAGTGCGTTTCGGCCAGCGGCAAGCGCCTCGCCGACCGCGTCTCCACCCTCGATTGAATCTCGCGTCCGTTGCAGCGCGCGTGGCAGTGCGAGCGCGGCGCTCCGCTGATCCGGCGTCAAATAGGCGTTGCGCGATGACAGGGCGAGCCCGTCGGAATCACGCACGGTTGGTGCGCCAACGATCCGCACGCCAAGGTCGAGGTCTGCAGCCATTCGCCGGATCACTGCCAACTGCTGGAAGTCCTTCTCGCCAAAGATCGCGACGTCTGGACGCACATTGGTGAACAGCTTGGCGACAACCGTTGCGACCCCGTCGAAATGGCCCGGCCGAGCCTCGCCTTCCCAGCGGGCGCTGAGGCCCTTGACCGAAACGCTGGTCGAGAAGCCGGCCGGGTAGATTTGCTCGGGCGTCGGAATCCACAAGA
>CBFGZJ010000238.1:0-3361 GCA_965653215.1 uncultured Sphingomonas sp.
GATCAGCGTCCAGTTGACCGCCGCGGCCAGCGGCACCGCCAAGGCGACCAGCGTCAGGGCGACCAGCAAATAGGGAAGCTGCACCGCCTGGGCGTCAGCCATGCGCTGTTCGAGCGTCAGTTCGGCGGCTCCGCCGACCACTCGGCCACCTTCGGTTCGGCCGAGGATCAGATAACCGCCGAACAGCGGCGCGAGGGTGGCACCCATCGAGTTGAATGCCTGGACCAAATTCAGCCGTGCCGGCGCCGACTTGGCTGGCCCGATGACCGCGACATAGGGGTTGGCGGCGACTTGCAGCAGAGTGATGCCCGATGCGATCACGAATAATGCGACCATCACCACCGCATAGGAGGGGATGCGTGCGGCCGGAATCATCATCAGCGCTCCGGCGGCCATCGCAGCCAGCCCAATGACCATTGAACTCTTATAGCCGATCCGTTCGATCAGCTTCGCGGACGGAATCGATGCGACAAAATAGGCGATGAACCACACCGATTCGAGCAAGATCGTTTGGGTGTAGCTGAGCTCGAACACGCTGCGCAGATGCGGCAGCAGCGTATTGTTGATGACGGTGATGAATCCCCACATGAAGAACAGGGTCGCAAGCGTCGCGAGTGCGGCCTTGTAGGTGTCGGCAACGCCGATATCTCCAGCCGTCGTTGGCGGTGAAGCAGCCATTTTTCAGATCTTCCTTTGGGGGGCCTAAACCCCCAATCCTGG
Organism: uncultured Sphingomonas sp.; assembly: GCA_965653215.1. Taxonomy (GTDB): domain Bacteria; phylum Pseudomonadota; class Alphaproteobacteria; order Sphingomonadales; family Sphingomonadaceae; genus Sphingomicrobium. The sequence goes on from CBFGZJ010000238.1 coordinate 721, forward strand.
CATTTGTCTGAGTATATCGGCAGCATGTCGCGGTCAACGATTGGAGCTGCCTAACTGCGCAAAGCCGCTTTCGTGTGATCGAGCGCCAGGCTGACGAGCTGCGTCATCGCCGCGCGTGCACCGGCCGGATCGGCCCGCTCCACTGACTCCAGCACGGCACGATGCTCGGAAATTGGGTCCGGCGGCAGAGACCGCCTTCGCTGTTTGAACGCCGTAGTCCAGGCAACTGCGGCCTCGATCGAACTGGCCAGCGAAAGCAGGGGCCCGTTTCGAGCAGCTTGCAGCAACGCTCGATGGAAGCGCTGATCCGCCTCACGACCTTCCTGCTTCGCCAATCCGTGATGGCTCATGGCGTCGAGCGCTTCTCTCATGGCGGTGAGGTCGGCCTGGTCGCGCCTCACCGCCGCCAACTCGGCGACTGCTGGCTCGATGATCATCCTAAGCTCAAACAGGTCGCGCACGAATGCCTCGCTGGGCTCAGATTCAAAACTCCAAGCCAGCACGTCGGGATCGAGCAGGCTCCAGCAGCTGACCTCATTAACCCGGGTCCCAGTCTTGGGCTTTGAAGTGACGAGCCCCTTGGCGGCCAAGATCCGGATCGCTTCCCGATAAGCAGACCGGGACACTTTCAGGCGATCGGCGAAGGCAATCTCACCGGGCAGAACCTCCCCAGGCCGATATTGACCGCTGACGATCGCGATCCCCAGGTCATGGGCGATCGTCCCGTGAATCCGCAGTGCTCTTGTACTGCGCGGCGCTTTTGGGCTCGTGTTCAGATCAGTATCAGTTGGCCGCAGGTCCAGCGCTGGCGATCCATCCGGACGGAGGGCGCCTGGGGAGCCCATTGAGCGCAGCGAATTGACCTTGTGCGTGTGACAGCATTTTGCATCAGCGGATTATTTGATCTCAGGACCGACTACCTTCCGCAGTTCTCGGCCATTGCTTGCAGCCGAGCGATTGCTCGGCTTAGCCTAGCGGGCCGTCCCGCTGCGGAGCTTGCACACATCCATGGCGTAGCGAGCACGAACCCGCAAGCCAGCTCACTTGGTGAGCGGGCGTTCCACACACCTGATCGATCGCATTCGGGCTCAACCGGCAGACTTTTGCCCCACCAATCGTACGGGCCCAACAAGCCCGGAAGCGGGCAGCGGCGTGTTGGGGGTGTACGGGGTGCCGCCGAAGGGCTTGCCGCCGGGACCGATCTTGTCGAAGATGCTGCGCGGCTGTTCAAGGCCCAGACTGGCGGCATCCTCGTGGGTGAAGCTGATCCGCTTGGTGACTCCGGGCTGACGATCGCCAACCACACGGTTGACCCACAGATTGCTGGATCGCACCTCGATCCGGTTCGTGCCCGGGTTGAGCAAATCGGTAACGTCCACGCGATAGGGTGCCGTCCAGGCGATGCCGGCCGAGCGGCCGTTGACAAGCACCTCGGCGATCACCTCGACCCTGCCGAGGTCAAGCTGCAGCCGGCTGCCGTCATTGAGCCAAGCCTTGGGCACTTCCAGCGAACGCGTGTAGTTTGCTGTCCCGGAGAAATATTTGACGCCCGGCTCGGAAAGCCCGCTCAAATCGCGCAGCTGGTCAAGCTTAATGGCGGCGGGCGCTCCCCGGTTCGGCGGGAACGCGACCGACCAATTGTCCGATAGATCAGCCAGCTTCTGCAGGGCCGCCGTTGGGAATTGACGGGCTGCGGGCCCCCTCTGACGGAACATCACGAAGGTCGAACCGAACGGATCGAAGGGGATGTCGACGATGGTTCGGCCATTCTCCACGCGGTAGCTCGCCGGCCGCGCACGGCCGCTGACGGGATCCCAAAGCTCGGCCGCCTTGCCAGTTACCCGGAACGCGGCTCGCGTGGTCAGGGCTTTGTCCTTGCGGTTTGAGAGGAAGTAGATCTCCGCATTCGGCAGGCGGCGGTGCAGGAAGCGAACCTCCGCGTCGGTTGGCGCTCCGACCAGTTCGAAGTCTGAGCCGATCTGCTCCGCCGCCACGGCGGCATCCAGAGTTGCCGCCGCATAAACCCTGCCCTTGCCGACCTTGTGCACTCCACTCGGCGAAGGCCACAGTTCAGCAATCACCCTTCGGACCTTCGCCTGATCATCGCTGAGGCTGGGCGATCCAATGGGCCGTTCGCCGGCGATCACCGCGCCCTCGCGCACGAGATCGCGCAGCCTCAAGAGGGTCGGCAAGGTCAGCCACTGGGTCTGTCCGCTCATGAACAGCATGCGCCACGACATCCCGTTCGGGGTGACCAACCGGCCGTTCCTGGCGCTCAGGCGAGTCTTGATCGCGTCCGCATTGACATAATCATATTGCAGGCCCTGCGGCACCGCAGGAGGCTTGTCACGGAACAGCCCCGTGATCGAGGTGCCCTCACCATAGAACACCGCGACGTCGTTCACGGTCTGCCCTTGCTGCAACAAATGTGATGCGCGGGCGAGATAGGCGACCCACGGGCCAGCCTGTTCGGCCCAGGTTTCGTTGCGGTTAAACCAGTGGCCGAACGGTCCCAGCACCAGACCCGGCGCCTTGCCCATCAGGGGCTGGTGGACGGAACTATGCAGAACGAAGCGGTTGATGCCTGCCACCATCATTAGGTCGGCGTAGGGCTTCAGGATCCGCGGTGAGATGGACCAGG
>CBFGZJ010000239.1:0-3355 GCA_965653215.1 uncultured Sphingomonas sp.
ACTCGCACTTCGGGTCCGAGCTGCCGCTGAAGAGCCTCCACCGCCGACCCCCCGTCTGGCAGCTGAACGCGCGCAACCTTGGGCGGGACGAGCGGAACGGTCACGTCGATGAGGATCTTGCCAACCAGTGAGTCGCGGACTGCGCCGGCAACCGCTTGCTGCGCCTGGAAAGGCACCGTGAGGACAACAATGTCGGAGCGATCGGCCGCCTCCCGATTCTCGGCCCCACTGACCGTTCCGCCGGAACGTGCCTGCAAGTCCGCTGCGACCGCGTCGGCGGCAGCCGCGTCACGCGAGCCGATGATGACCCGGTAGCCCGCCTTGGCCCAGCGCAAGGCGAGGCCGGCGCCTTCATGGCCCGTCCCGCCGAGGATACCGATCAGTGTCATTCCTCGTTCGGCTCCTTTTGCATCATTCTAAGGCGCGTTGATCAGCTATTGATGTAGGACGTCTTAAGGACGGTGAAGAACTCCTTGGCGTAGCTGCCCTGCTCGCGTGGGCCGTAGCTCGACGCCTTCCGACCGCCAAACGGGACATGATAATCAAGGCCAGCCGTCGGCACATTGACCATGACCAGCCCCGACTGGGAGTTCCGCTGGAAGTCGCGAGCATATTTGAGGGACGTGGTGCAGATCCCGGACGACAGGCCGAATTCCGTGTCATTGGCCGTCGCCAGCGCCTCGTCATAGTCCTTAACCCGAATAACGGCCGCGACCGGTCCGAAAATTTCTTCGCGGCTGATGCGCATCTGGTTGGTGGCCCGGTCAGCAGCGCAGGCGAGAGGTAATGCCCTGGCGTGTCGAGCTCCAGCCGCTCTCCGCCGATCCGGGTGGCGCCTTCCTTCTCGGCGAGAGCGAAATATTCGAGGTCGGCGTCCAGTTGCCGCGCATCGACCACTGGACCGATCTGAGTTCCGGCGCGCAAGGCGTGACCGACATTCAGCTTGGACATCTCTGCCGACAGCCGCTCCACGAACCGATCATGGATCCCATCGGTGACAATCAGCCGTTCCGATGCCGTGCAGCGCTGACCGGTCTGAATGAAGGAGCCGTTGAGGGCGCAATGCACCGCCACGTCGAGGTCCGCGTCATCCAGAATGATCAGTGGGTTCTTGCCGCCCATCTCCAATTGAATGCGCGACATCCGGCCGATTGCCCGGGCAGCGATCGCCCGTCCGGTGGGGACGGAGCCCGTAAAAGTGATTGCGTCGACACCGTCGACCAGCGGGTTGCCCACCACCGAGCCGCGGCCCATCACCAGATTGACTACTCCGGCGGGCGCTCCGGCACGGTGGAAAATATCCACCAGCGCCCAGGCGCTCGCAGGGACGAGGTCTGCCGGCTTGAACACAACTGTATTGCCGAAGGCCAAGGCTGGACCGATTTTCCACGCTGCGATCGCGATCGGAAAATTCCAGGGCGTGATCACCCCGATCACACCCACCGGCTCGCGCGTCACATCAACGTCGACACCCGGCCGCACCGCCGGGAATTTCTCTCCGGACACCCGGATTGCTTCGCCCGCGAAATAGCGCATGACTTCGGCCGCGCGAAGAACTTCGCCGACTCCCTCCGGGCGGGTTTTCCCTTCCTCGCGGGAAAGCAGCTCGCCCAATTCGTCACTGCGGGCGAACAACTCCGCCGCAACCTTGTGGAGCAAGTCGGCCTTGGCTTGCGCGGTCGTCCGCCACCACGCCGGCTGCGCAGCCCGGGCAGCGGCCAGGGCATCGGCAACATCCTGTTCCGTCGCCGAGGCATATTCACCGATCACGTCGTTCGTATCGCTTGGATTGATGTTCGGCCGAGCCTGATCGACGCGAACCCATTCTCCGCCGATGAGATTGGCAAAAGGCTTCATGACCATGAACTCCAAGACTGAAAGGGCGAATTGCGCGAAGGCGCGGGCCTCGGCTCTAGAATCGAGCCGAGGGATTGTCCATTTGGCTCGGCATCAGAGTGTATAGCGCGATCCGAAGCTGCTCTCATGCTGGTCGATAACGGACCGTACGACATTGTTCATCAATGTCATGCGGGTTGGAAGCGGCGCCGACGTTCGCTTGATCATGACCGCCACCGCATAACTCCGTCCATCGGGAGCGGTGAGGATGCCGATATCGTTGTAGCCCGCCTGGGTTCCTCCAAGCACTTGTCCGGTGCCGGTCTTGTGGCTGAGCGACCAGCCCGGGCGCAGACCGCCCTTGAGCCGGTTCGCACCAGTCCTGGTATTGCCCATGATCGACAACAGGCGAGCCGTCGACGATGGCGATAAGAGCTCGCCTCGCTTCAGCCTGGCGAGCGCATCGACAATCGCGGCCGGAGCGGCGCCGTCGTAGGGATCCTCAACGTAGCGGTCGAACGCGGACTTGCGTACTGAATAGGGAAGCGCATTGCGCGCCCGGTAAAAGGCGTCGCCGATTGAGTAGCTTGGGGTCCAGATGAGCCCGGCGATCCTCGACTGGAGCGCGCGCTCCCCATCATAAAAGCGGATGGCCCCAAGCTGCCGGTTCGCAATGAACGCGCGGACTGCCGAAGGGCCGCCGACCGAACGCATCAACTTGTCGTTGCACGTATTGTCGCTCTTCGTAAGCGCATCATACATCAGCGACCCCAAGGTCGTCGTATAGCCTCCGCCGAGGATTTTGGCCGCGATCGGCTGATGAAACAGGGTGAGGTCGCTGCGGCTCAGGGTAACCCGGTCGTTGAGGCTGACTCGACCCTTGTCCACCGCGTCCATCGCAGTCAGCGCAACCCAGAATTTGGAAACGCTCTGCTGCGGATAAAGCTCTTCATCCTTCCAGCCGGTGCTCCAGCCCTGATCGACCGATTTGACGGCGATGCCGACCCGACCCGGGAATGCCGCGCCGAGACTATCGATGCGCTGCGCCAGCGCGGGTGGAGCACTTGGCCGCAAGGTCGGCGCCGCCAAGCCTGGGCGCGCGACAATCGGCGCCGGCGGAACAGCTTGCGCAACCGCCGACCCCGGTAGAGCGCCCAGAAATACCGCAGCCGCCCAACCTGACTTCATGATGTCACGAATCCCTCAGCCCCAAACCTTAAACGCGATTAGCGCAGTCCTGATGAACCACGGCTTCACGGCTGGGCCAGAATCGCAAATTAGGCGGGGGTTGCCAAGTCTTTGAAGCGGCAGGGTTTCAGTTTAGCGGCTTCCAGAAAGCAAAGCTGCACTCTCAATTTCATCGAGTGCGCGATGCACTGCGATGTACCGCCGAGCCTGATCGATCCACTCTTTCGCACGCGTAGCTCCGGGCAGCCGCATGGCCTCGGCAAGAGCGCCATCGACTTGCCCCGCCGCCAATCGCGCCTGAGCTCGTGCATACCGTTCCGAAGGTTGCTCC
>CBFGZJ010000240.1:0-3337 GCA_965653215.1 uncultured Sphingomonas sp.
CGCGATGCGCACGCCCAGTTGCTTGAGCTGCCACAGCGTGCGCCGCACCGCGTCCACGTCCTCCGTCAGCACACGCTCGGTGATCTCCACTTCGAGCAGGTGCCCCGCCACGCCGTTGGCACGCAAGGCGCTGGCCACGCTGTCGACGAAACCGTCGTCGCGCAATTGCAGCGAAGACACGTTGACGCTCACCGGCAGCGCGTGGCCGGCGTCGCGCCAGCGCCGCACCGCGCGCAGCGCCTCGCCCAGCACCCACGACCCGATCGGCAGGATCAGGCGCTGCTCCTCCGCCAGGGCGATGAACTCCTTGGGATTGTTGCCCGCCGTTTCGACGATCTTGACCCCGGACTCGATGACCGCCTCGACATATTCCGCGTAGGGCGGCGGGTTGATGGTCGGCAAGATGGTCAGGTTCACTCCGAACGGCTTGTCGGTCATCGAGCCGCAGCGGGCGATCTCGGCGCGAAGATCATCGGGGGTCGGCTGAGTGAGCGCGGTCAGGATGCCAAGACCGCCAGCGTTCGATACTGCCGAAGCGAGCTCGGCGCGCCCAACCCACTGCATCCCGCCCTGAATGATCGGATATTGGATGCCGAACAGCTCGGTGATCGGAGTCTTCACGCGCTTGCCCCCTCCCAATTCATCTCTTCCCGGATGAAATCGACGCTGCGGCTCTCAGACCGCTGGAGCCGAAGCTCGCCGAGCAGCTTTGCCCAATAACCCTCCGCACCGTCGGCAAGCCGCCACTCGTGCAAGCGGCGGCTGTAGAGCTGAAGATCATATTCTTCGCTCACCCCGATCGCGCCATGGACGGCATGGGCGATGTTCGCGATTTCAACCGCAGCGCTGCTCGTCACCTGCTTGGCCGTAGCAGCGTTCGCCAAATTCGGTGGCAGTCGGCCCGCAGCGCCCAGCTGCGCGGCCAGGCGACACGCGACGGTCCGCTCCGCGAGAACCGCGAGCTGCTGCTGGATGACCTGCTGCTTGCCGATTGGCTTTCCGAACTGAGCCCGCTCATTGGCATAGCTGAGGGTCATCGCAAGCACCCGATCGGCCGCTCCGGCGATCGCGCAGGCGCGGACCACTGCAGCGATCGGCCGCAGGCCCCCGGCCGGGCGCTCAAGCGATTTCCCGCCGGTTGAGCTCACCCATCTGGCGAGGCTGCCGTGAACGCCTGTCGGCGTGGGCTCTGTCATGCTGCCCAAGGACAGCTGTGACCCGTCATCGGCGAGGACGTACTCCGCTACGCCTGCTCCCGGAACGGAACCCGCACCGGTGGCGAGCACGATCGGGCCGGCAGGCCGTTCCATGCCTGCACCGGCGAGCAATGCCCGAGCGATCATCGTTTCGCCGACCGGAACCGGCACCGCGAACCGACCAAGCGCCTGGAGCAGCGGAGCCACTTGGGCCAGGGTCAGGCCAACGCCGCCAGCCTCTTCCGGAACGAGCGCATCGAGGAAGCCCGACTCCTCGATCGCGTCCCAGAGTTGGCCTGTCGAACCGCCAGCCTCGATCTCGCGGATAGCTGCCGGAGCGCAAACGTCTTCGAGCAGCCGCTCGAACGGATCCAAAAGCTCATTGACGTCCATCAGCGCAGCCCCAGCCCGCGCGCAATAATCCCGCGCAAAATCTCCCGTGTGCCGCCGCGCAGTGAGAAGCTTGGCGCGATGTGACTGACATAGAGCAGCGCCCGGTAGAGGTCCGGATCCACCGGTTCGTCGGGATGACTGCCGAGATCATCGCCGATGAGCCGCGGCACCGACTGTTCGAAGCTCGTGCCCAGGTCCTTGACCAGGGAGGCCTCGACCACCGGGCTCTCTCCCTTGGCAAGCAGCGCCGTCACCGACATGGACATCGCACGCAGCGTTGCCAACTCGGCCGTCAGCTGACCGGCAAGCGCCTGGGTTTCGTCGTTGAGCCGGCCAACCGAGGCCAAGTGCCGGACCCAACCATCGATCAGGACGACGCTGGAATAGATCCGCTCAGGCCCGCTGCGCTCGAAGGCGAGCTCCGCCGTCACCTGATGCCAGCCCGCACCCTCCTCACCGATCAGCGCATCGTCGCCCAGCGACACATCTTCGAAGAAAACTTCTGCGAAGTGCGCGTCGCCAGTAAGGTCGACGATCGGCCGGATCGTCACGCCCGGCGCCTTGAGGTCGACGATGAGCTGCGACAGACCTTTTTGACGGTCCGCGGCGCTCCCCGAGGTTCGGACTAGCGCTGTGGAGGGCGTTGGTGGTCCAGATCTTCTGGCCATTCAGCACCCAACCAGAGTCCGTTCGCTCCGCGCGTGTGCGGACACTCGCCAGATCGGAGCCGGAACCAGGCTCGCTCATCCCGATGCAGAAAAAGGCTTCGCCCCGGCTGATGCGCGGGAGATAGAAATTGCGCTGCTCGTCGGTTCCGAAGTTCAGGATCAACGGAGCGCTTTGCCGATCGGCGATCCAGTGCGCGGCAACCGGTGCTCCGGCTGACAGCAGTTCCTCGACAATCACAAAGCGCGCGAACGGTCCGCGCTCCGCGCCGCCATAAGCTTTCGGCAGCGTTAATCCGAGCATCCCCGCCCGACCGAGAGCGCGGCTGAATGCGGCATCGAACCCCTGCCACGACCGGGCACGCTTCTCGAGCGGGACCTCGGCCATCGCTTCCGCGATCAGCGAACGGACCGGTTGGCGAAGCTCTTCATCGGCAGCCGGGACGGGCGAGAGGGTCAGGGCTTCAAACAGGTGTTGCCTCCTGGCGGAAATCAGCCGTGCTGACGGCTTCAATAATGGGCGGGAATTCTCCGTCTAATATCGATTTACGGCCTGACGATACTCAACAGCTATCACCTTTTGCAACGACCAACTCCTTGAAGTTGCGCGCTGACGCACTGGCTCCTCCAGCGCGCGACACGATGCCGGTCTCGATTCGGGCCGGGTTCTGAAGTGCCAACAGCTTGACTTCATCGGGGATGTATCGGGTGCTCCGCGCGGGCACCAGTGCTACGCCCAACCCGCTCTGCACCAGGCTCATGATCGTATGCACCTGTTCGGCTTCTTGCGCGACATTGGGCGCGAACCCGGCGTTGTGACAGGCCATCATGATGGTCGCATGGAGCACGCTGCTTTTTGGAAAGATGATGAACGGTTCATCCGCAAGGGCGCTCAACGCGAGTGTTTGGCGAGACGCCAGCGGGTGTGAAGTTGCAACTGCGGCAACCAGATGATCCTGCTCAACCACCTCCACGTCGAGCTGCTCCGCTTCGAGCAATGGAAGGCGTACAAATCCGACATCGAGCTCGCCGCTTCGGACCCGATCGACAATGTCGACGCTCGTCGCCTCCTGAAGAACCAGC
>CBFGZJ010000241.1:0-3290 GCA_965653215.1 uncultured Sphingomonas sp.
GCACATCGGCGGCGGTGGGTGCAGATCCGGCAAAGACGGGAGTCCCAACAGCCGCAAGAGCTGCCGGCACCAGGAAAAACGAACGAACAGTCATAGCCCGCTCGGATAATGTGTATGTTACAACATCGCAAGCGACCGGGCGAGCGTGTCGACGCTCCCGCCACTCAATTGGGCGGAAGATGAATCAGGAACAGTCTGCGCCCAATCCCCGGCAAACTCAGGCTGCTTCTGTCGTCTTCTCTGCTGCGAACGGAAGGCAGACGCTATCGAACCCGAGAACGTGGGCGACCCGGCCAAGACCAACCCAGGCAGCCACGGAATGCGCAAGATCAACGATCTCGGAGTCGCTGAAGAGATGATGCGCGCGGGTCCAGAAGTCTTCGTCCGAGGCGAGCGTTTTCGGCTCTTTCGCGAAGCGCTCGGCAAACTCGATTGCGGTTCGTTCGCGCGGGCTGAACAGCGGCGAAGTCCGCCATTCGGTCACCGCCGCATAGAAGGCCTCGTCGGGCGCCGGGCCGTTGTTCGAGATGAGTTGCTTCGGCTGCACACCGCCGCTCTGCGCGAACATCGCCGGGGCATCGGTGGCGGCACGGAATGTCTGGCAGACCAGGCACCCATTCAGTTCAGCGGTAAGCGCCCGCGCCCCTTCGAATTCCCGCAGCGACAGCTTGGAATTTTGGTACACCGCTTTCGAAAATTCTCCGGCGGCGGCCATGATCTCCGTCGCATGGGTCCGGCCGGCAAAGCCATAGGGGTCGCCAGAGCCCGACTCTGGAACATTGATCCGGATCATCAGCCTCTCCTCAGTTCCAGCATTATTCTGGTTCGATGCTAAGCTTGGTCCGTTCTTCGGGCAACGCACTAAAGCTTCGCCTCTCCCCCCATCGACGGATCAGGCCGCAATTCGGGTTGCCCGGGGAGCCGCCTGAGCGCCGCGGACGAGACGTCCCGGAAGGGCTCCGGTGGCTAGTCCGTTGCGATAGGTGATTTCACCACTGACGATCGTTGCTTCATAGCCATCGGCATTCTGCTTCAGCCGTCGTCCCCCGGCCGGCAAGTCGTAAACAATGTGCGGCGCGTGGAGCCGCAGATGGTCAAGATCGATGATGTTGAGATCGGCCTTGTAGCCTTCGGCGATCAGCCCACGATCATGAAGCCCGACCGCATTCGCCGGATCAAGGCTCAGCTTGCGAACCGCCAGCGGCAGCGGCAACCGCCCTTCGACACGATCGCGGGTCCAATGGGTGAGCAGGAAGGTCGGAAAGCTGGAATCGCAGATGAGGCTGTAGTGCGCACCTCCATCACCGAGAGCGATCAGGCTGTTCGGGTCGGTGATCATGCGCCGGACCGTCTCCAGGTTGCCGCCGACATAGTTCGATGATGGCATCATCAGGATTCCGCGTCCGTCCCGCTCGAGCAGGGTGTCGAGCGCCAGTTCCCACGGCGAGCGCTTCTCCCGCTCCGCCTGCGCGCCGATCCGGGTTGCGGCATCAGGCTCATAATTGGGCGGATCGCCCATCGGGTAAAGATCTCCGACGTCGCTCGCCAGCGTCAGGTAAAGCGGATTGTCGGTGATCGGCCGCTCTGTCAGCAGCCGAGCGCGAAACTCCTGGTCACGTAACCGGGCGACCTTCTCACTGAGCGGCAGTTCCTCGATCTCGCGGAAGCTGGGGTGGAAGCGGAACGGATGGAACGAGAGCTCGAGCCCAAACAACATTCCGATCGGCCGCGGGAAGACCTGTGCCCGAATTTCCAGGCCATCGCGATTGGCTTGCCCGACCATCCGCAGGAGTACGTCGGGCAACTCGGGATTATATTTCTTCTCCAGCAGGCTGAACGAGATCGGCCGGCCGGAAACCTCCGCAAGTTGACGGAATAGCGCCATGTCGTCCGCTGGATCACCGCCATATTGCGCGTTGGGAATAAGCTGGAACACCCCGGTTCCGGCCTGTGCGAGGCCTTGGGCCAGCGCCAACAGCTCGTTGGTGTCCGCATCGACGGAAGGGGCAAGCTCTCCCGCCACGGTGCGATGACCGTGGCTTCGCGACGTGGTCACTCCAAGCGCTCCGGCCGCGACAGCCTCCCGCACGATCTCGGTCATTGCCGCGAGTTCGTCCGCAGAGGCCGGTTCGCGGGCAGCGCCGCGTTCGCCCATGACGAACACCCGGACGGGCGAGTGCGGAAGCTGCGCGGCAAAATCGACATCCGTCCGCCGACAATCGAGCGCATCGAGGTAATCCGGAAAGCTTTGCCAATTCCACGGGAGGCCCTCGGCCATCACCGTCTCGGGAATGTCCTCGACCCCCTCCATCACCTCGATCAACAGGTCGCGGTGCTCGGGCCGGCATGGTGCAAAGCCCACTCCGCAATTGCCCATCACCACCGTGGTCACCCCGTGCGCCGAGGAAGGGAACAGCCGGTCTTCCCAGGTCACCTGGCCGTCATAGTGGGTGTGGATGTCAACGAACCCCGGAGTCACGGCGAGGCCATCAGCATCGACTTCCTCGCGGCCGCGTCCTGCGACGCTCCCCACGGCGATAATCCGACCACCGCTGATCGCGACATCACCGATGAACGGCTCGGAGCCGCTGCCATCGATGATTGTCCCGCGGCGAATTACGAGATCATAATCTTCAATCATCACCATGATCCATCGCCGAGACTCGAAAAACGCATGAGAAGAATAGCTGCACCGGGTTCGCTGGAACAGCAAAAGGCGCGCATCTGCTGTCGTCCAGCAGGGCTGCGAGCAAGGAGGAGCCACTGCTTGTGACGACACCCGAGATGGAGATCCTGTCCGAGACCTGTTCGCACGGAGGGCGTCAATTGATCGTTCGGCATCGCTCCGCGGCGACGAACGGCGACATGACCTTTTCGATCTTTCTGCCTCCGGCCGCGGATCGGGGCGAGCCAATGCCGGTAATCTGGTATCTGTCTGGACTGACCTGCACGCACGCCAACGTCACCGAAAAAGGCGAATATCGCGCCGCGTGCGCCGAGCTCGGACTCATCTTCGTTGCGCCGGACACCAGTCCGCGCGGTGAGATGGTGCCCGACGACCCCGACGGTTCCTATGATTTTGGGCTCGGCGCGGGCTTTTATCTCGACGCGAAGATGGAGCCTTTCCGTCGCCACTACCGGATGTGGACCTATGTGACGGAGGAGCTTCCTGCCCTCCTCGGCGGAGCCTTCCCGATCGACAGCGGCAGGCAGGGGATCATGGGCCATTCGATGGGTGGCCACGGAGCGCTGACCGTGGCGCTTCGCAATCCCGGGAGGTTCCGCAGCGT
>CBFGZJ010000242.1:0-3252 GCA_965653215.1 uncultured Sphingomonas sp.
GCGCGCGCTACAAAATCTACATCATCGACGAAGTTCACATGCTTTCCAGAAGTGCTTTCAATGCGTTGCTCAAGACTCTTGAGGAGCCGCCTGAACATGTGAAGTTCCTGTTCGCGACGACCGAGGTGGCCAAGGTGCCGGTCACCGTGCTCTCGCGCTGTCAGCGGTTCGACCTGCGGCGGATCCCTGCCGAGCGGCTCGCCGACCATTTCGCAAGCGTCGCATCAAAGGAGGGAATCGACGCCGATCCGGAAGCGCTGGTGGTGATCGCTCGAGCAGCCGAAGGCTCGGCGCGCGACGGCCTGTCGATCCTCGACCAGGCAATTGCGCATGGTGAAGGGCGGATTGAGGGCGAAGCGGTACGGACGATGCTTGGCCTAGCCGATCGCGGCCGCATTCGCCGCCTGCTCGGCGCGCTGCTCGAAGGCGACGCGACAGCGGCCCTGTCACAACTGGATGAATCCTACGATCTCGGCGTCGATGCCTCGTCGCTGGTGCGCGGTCTGCTGGAAGCGGTTCATTCGATCACGCGCACCAAGGCGGGTGGGGGCGGCGATCTGCTCCAGTCTGCCGAGGAGCGGGAGGCGTCCGCCGAATGGGCCAGCCGATTGTCGTGGGGCAGCCTCCATCGGCTGTGGCAGCTGCTGCTGAAGGGGCTGGCCGACATTCAAGTTGCGCCCGATCCGCACGAGGCCGCAGCGATGGTCCTCCTTCGGGTCATCCATGCCTCGGAATTGCCTGATCCCGGAGCCTTGCTGGAACGGCTCGCACGGGGCGGGGAGGGCGCTTCCCTAAGTCAGCCAACCGGACGACCGGTTCCGGCGAGGGCCGCCGAGACTGCGCAAGCCAGCGTTCCCGTCGATTTTCCGTCGTTTGTCGAAGCCATTGAAGGGTGTGGCGAGCAGATTCTCGGATCGCAACTGCGCAACCAGGTCGGGTTGGTCCGCTACGCGCCGGGGGAGCTGACCCTGCGCCCGCTCAAGCCGGTGGGTTCGGATTTCGTCCAGAAGCTGGCGGCGGCAACCCGGAAATTTGGCGGCAATGCCTGGACGATCACCCTTGCCGACGTCGGCGGCGAGCCGTCGCTGCTCGACCAGGAAAAAATGGCGGAGGAACGCGCTCGTGCCGCCGTGCTTGATGATCCCAACGTCCGCGCGGTGCTTGAGCAATTCCCCGATGCCGTGCTTGAATCCTACACCTCAGCGAAAGGCGCCTGACATGCCGAGCTTCGAAGAAATCCTGCAGATGGCGCAGAACGCCCAGGCCGAACTCCAGAAGGCCCAGGACAATCTCGATCAGATCGAGGTCGAGGGGGCGTCCGGCGGCGGGCTGGTGCGGATCAAGGCGAGCGCCAAGGGCCGCATCATCTCCGTCCACATCGACGAGAGCCTGCTGCAGCCGTCCGAAAAGACAATGGTCGAGGACCTGGTCGCCGCCGCGATCAATGACGCCCGCGCCAAGGCCGATGCTGCCGCGGGCGAGGAGATGCAGAAGATGAGCGCCGGCCTGCCGCTCCCGCCGGGGTTCAAGCTGCCGTTTTAGCGCCCCCCCATTCTGGCCGCTCCCAAGGACTTCACGTCATCGCGAGCAATCCAGTCCTTGTTCGTTATTCCCGCGGAAGCGGGAACCCAGCCGAGCGAACCAATCCAGAAATCAGGGACGAGGCCGGCACGGTGCTGACCGATCCGGCTTGTCAATGCCTTCAGGCAGGCTCGAGCATCTGTATGAAATCGATGATATGGCCTTCCAGGTCGGTGACGACGCCGACGCGAGCACCGTGCGCCTCTACCGTCTCGCACGGGATCAGCAATTTGCCGCCGCCTTTGACGGCCGCCGCGACGGCGGCGTCCACATCGGACACCATCAACCCGATCCAAGCCGCGCCGGGCGCGGGTGCCGGTCGATCGAGGTAGCGGATCAGCAGCAGCATCGAGCCGTCGTTGCTGCCGCTAACCGAAAGGGACCGTGTTTCCTGCCCGTATTCGCCGCCTGGCGCGCTTGTGCGGCTGAAGACCTTAAAGCCAAGTGCCTCGGTGTAGAAGCGTTCCGCAGCGTCGAGATCGTTCACGACGATCTTGGTGAATTTATAGGATAACAACGTCATCGCCGGTCCCTCCGATATCTGTACAACAGGTTGTTCCTTGTTCGTCATTCCCGCGAAGGCGGGAACCCCGCCGAGCATAGACTCACAATTGGCAGCAATCCTATCTCCGGTACGAGATCGCGCCAGTCCGGATTGGTTGCTTCGATCAGCTTCAGCTTGCACGCGGTTCTATTTCTGTGATCTTTCAAACAGTAACTACGGCACGACCCCGAGGAAGGCATCACAACACTCTTCGTGAACCCGCCAAAACGGTGAATCATGGGGATTGCGGAACGCTTAAGAGAACATTGCCTACGTATAGACCTTCGAACCTTCGATCGAGATTGGGTGCAAGGCCGATTGGTCGATGCCCTCAATACAGCCCACGTTGATAGCGTAATGATCAGGAAGCTTTCGCATCTTATGAAACGTGTAAATTCCGCAGACCTTGCAAAAGTAATGGATGGCAATCTTGGTGTTGAATTGATACTCGACCAGTGATTGTCGTCCTGTTTCGATCTTTAGATCGTTCTCGTGGCAACGAACCATGATTGCTCCATGGCGCCTGCATATACTGCAATCGCAGCGAACCGATTGATCGACATCTGCTTTCATGCTGAACTCGACGGCGCCGCAGTGACAGGATCCGCGATATACCTCTTTCATTTACGAGCTCCGCAATGAAGGCGCTCAGCCAACCGCTGTCGCAGTTCGAAGCATGAAAGATGCCAGTCTGCAATCCACCCCTAGTATTTCATTTAGAGAGCGACCGCTGCGCCAAGGGTGGAACAGCGGCCGCCAGAGCATGCCCGCCAAGCGAAGCACCCGATCTCGCGTAACTCCGCAAGGCCTTCGTGGGCGAGTTCTCTCTCGATAAGGCCGCGCATCGGTAGTCAGTCCGTCCATCTTCGCGAACTAGCTGACGACGGAATGTCTGCAATGGGTGGATAGGGGACACTCTGCGTTCAGAAGAGCTTTGGAACGTTGAGAAACAAACCGCAGCCGCTTGCCACAACAAAAACGATCCCGAACAGCCCCGCTATGCGGGTCTTCGCGACGAAAAGCTCGTCCTTCAAAATACGCTGCTCATGCTGATGATTCCCACGGTTCCGATCCATCTTCAGCCACAAGGCCGGTCTGAAGAGATTAATGTAAACTTGCATTACCCC
>CBFGZJ010000243.1:0-3248 GCA_965653215.1 uncultured Sphingomonas sp.
TGGAGCCGAAACCACGCTAGCCGAGCCGCCGATAGCGGAACTGGTGCGGGGTTCGCCCTTGCCTGCGCGCCTTGGCGGCGTAGCGGGTCTCGATCCACCCTGATGGGTATTCCAGCCATTCACCCGGCTTGCAGTTGACCCATTCAAACTGATGACGATGGCGCTGCATGACCATCAAGGACCAGTTGAGGTAGGTCGGATCGTCGGTCGCCATCCGCAGCTCGCCGCCCGGCTTCAGCTTGGCCGCGATCAGGCCGAGCGGGCCATCGTTCATCATTCGCCGCTTGGCATGGCGGGCCTTCGGCCACGGGTCCGGGTGAAGCAGGTAGACCATGGTCAGCGACTGATCAGGAAGCCGGCGCAGCACGTCCAGCGCATCGCCCATGTGGATGCGGACGTTCGCCAAATGCTGGTCCTGAACATGCCGCAGGGCCGCCGCCACCCCGTTCAGGAACGGTTCGCAGCCGATGAAGCCATGATCGGGCAGCAAATCCGCGCGGTAAGCGAGATGTTCGCCGGAGCCGAAGCCGATTTCCAAATGCAGCGGCCGATCGTCACCAAACAGCCGGCTCGAATTCAGCTCACCGTCTGACGGTACGGCAATCTGGGGCAGCAGCTCGTCGACGAGTTCCTGCTGGCCGGCACGAAGCTTGTGGCCGCTCGATCGGCCATAGAGGCGGTTGAGGGTGGTCGGATCGCCGGAGCTGGAGGACATCGTCTGGCGCGCTTACCCTTCGCGTGACCTAGCTGAGCGCTGCCCTGATATCCTCGACCAGGTCGGTCTTTTCCCACGGAAAGAAGTCGCCGTCCGCCTTGCGCCCGAAGTGGCCATAGGCGGCCGTCGCCTGGTAGATCGGCTTGTTGAGGCTGAGCAGGGTGCGGATCCCGCGCGGGGTGAGGCGCCCGAGCTTGTCGATCCGCTTGATCGCGCTTTCCAGCTTGTCGTCGGCGACCTTGCCGGTGCCGTGAGTATCGACGTAGAGCGATAGCGGCTCCGACACCCCGATCGCATAGGCCAGCTGGATCGTGCAGCGCCGGGCGAACCCGGCGGCAACGATGTTCTTCGCTAGATAGCGCGCAGCGTAGGCTGCCGAGCGGTCGACCTTGGTCGGGTCCTTGCCGGAGAATGCGCCGCCGCCGTGTGGGGCCGCACCGCCGTAGGTATCCACGATAATCTTGCGGCCGGTGATCCCGGCGTCGCCGTCCGGGCCGCCGATCTCGAAGCTGCCGGTCGGGTTGATGTGGTAGACGGTATTCTGCGACAACAGCCCGGCGGGGAGCACATCGGCGACCACCTGCTTCACATAGGCATGAAGGTCGGCTTCCTTCTGTCCCTCGTCATAGCCCTTTGCATGCTGCGTCGAGACGACGATCGCGGTGGCCTCGACCGGCTGGCCATCCTCAAACCGCAAGGTGACCTGGCTCTTGGCGTCGGGCTCAAGAAAGGGAGCGGCACCGGAATGACGGTCCTGCGCCATCTTCTGCAGGATCTTATGGCTGTAATCGAGCGTCGCCGGCATCAGGTCCGGAGTCTCGTCGCAGGCGAAGCCGAACATGATGCCCTGGTCGCCGGCGCCTTCGTCCTTGTTGCCCGAGGAGTCCACGCCCTGGGCGATGTGCGCCGACTGCGGATGAAGGTGATTGGCGAAGTCGAACTTGTCCCAGTGGAAGCCGGCCTGTTCATAGCCGATGCGCCGGACCGTATGCCGGGCAGCCGCCTCGATCTCCTCGCGGACTCCGGGCGCCCAATTGCCAGCCTCGTCCATGATGCCACGGCCGCGGATTTCCCCGGCCAGCACCACGCGATTGGTGGTGGTCATCGTCTCGCAGGCGACGCGCGCCTCCGGATCCTTGCTGAGGAACAGATCGACAATCGCATCGCTGATCTGGTCGGCAACCTTGTCCGGGTGACCTTCCGAAACCGATTCGGAGGTGAAGAGGTAATTGCTGCGCATCGCCTGTTGCTAAGCCCCTGAAGAATAACCGGTTTATTTCGCGGGAATGATATAAAGACTTCCTTATGTCGTGCCTTAGCGGCGGCTCGAAGGAAGCACAATGGCGGTCAGCAGGAGGGCTGCCGCGAGCAGTAGCGGGAGCCAGTTGCCGAGGCGGCTGAACAGCGTCGGCTGCAAGGCCGCGGGCGGGATCACGCCGTCGATCACCCCGGCTTCGCGCCAGCCGATGCTGTCGACGATGCGTCCGCGGCCGTCGACGATCGCGCTGATCCCGGTTGGGGTTGAACGGATCACCGGCAACCCTTCCTCAGCAGCACGGAGCCGCGCCTGGGCGAGGTGCTGCGGCGGTCCCCATCGGCCGAACCATGCGTCGTTCGACGGATTGAAGATGAAGTCTGGCCGGTTGCGGTGATCGACCACCTCGCCCGAGAAAATGATTTCGTAGCACAGCTGAAAGCCGACCTTGCCCCAGGCGGGGCCGAGATCGATGGTTCGCGGCCCGGGACCCGGGATGAAATCGACATTGCCGGGAGCCAGCCGGGACAGGCCGATTGCCGACAGCAGCGGACGCATCGGCAGATATTCGCCATAGGGCACGAGATGGGCCTTGTCGTAGCGGCCCCGGACCTTCCCGTCCGGATCGATCACGAACACGCTGTTCGCGGCTCCGTCGACCGTGACTCCATCGCGCGACGACAACGCGATTCCGCCGGTCAGCAGGGTGTCGCCAGTTTGGATCAGCGCAGCGGCGCGCGTCCGCTCATAGTCGGCCATCGCGCGATGCTCGCCGCTGCGCGCATCCTCGAGCGGTTCCGTGATCGCCGCTTCCGGCCAGAACAGCAGCCGCGGGTAATGGCGCTCGCCGCTGTTCGAAAGGGTGCCAAGCTGCACGGCAGCCCGTTCAGCGAAACCTGGCGTCCACTTGTCCTGCTGACCAATGTTGGGCTGCACGATCCGGACCGGCCTGATCGATAGCGAGTGATCCGGAACTTCGGCTGTCGGAAACAGGAACAGCAGCAGGAGCGAGGCCGTGATCGCGCCGGCCGGCTTCCACCGGCGCTGAACGGCAAGCCACAGCAATCCGCCGATGAGAACGACGACGGCAGACAGGCCGTAGGTGCCGATGGTGGCCGCCGACCGCAGCAGAGGGGTGTCGGCCAGTGTCACAGCGACCGGGTTCCAGGCGAAGCCGGTGAAAATACCGGCGCGCAGCCACTCCGTGAGCGTCCACGCCCCTGCAAGCGCGAGGACAAGTGCCGTCGAGCTTCGGCGTCCAAGTTGCCAGCCCAAGCC
>CBFGZJ010000244.1:0-3207 GCA_965653215.1 uncultured Sphingomonas sp.
ACACCACGGCGACCTTCGACGTGGTCGCCGTGCGGCGCAGCGGAAGCGAGGCGCGGCAGGTAGTGCTCCCTTACTTCGGGGCTGCGGTTCAGGGCGGCAGCAATGTTGCGGCGAAATCAGTCGGACGGGTCGCACTGAATTTCGCTCCCGGGAGCCAGCGCGCCCAAACCACCGGTTCATCGACCGTTCGCGTCAACCGGTCGGCGGTGGCTTTGCCGGCCGATGTGCGCAAGGAATTGACCCGCGATCGCAAGCCGGGGGACGCGGATGCCGCAATGGATCCGCTTGCTGATCCGAAGATCCGCGATGCGGTCGCCCGCGCGACATTCGAACATCTGGTCGGCTTTCAGCTGACCAGCGAGCAGCTGCGCTACAACGCGACCCGCTAAGTAGTGCGAGCGCCGCGTTGACAGCTTCGGATTCGCGCGCCTAGGCAGTTTCAGTCTCCACCAGCTCGCTGGTGGTGGGCCGCGCGGGAGAGTCTCCGGTCATACGCCGGGGCGCCGAAGGAGCAACCGCCCCCGGAATCTCTCAGGCCAACGGACCGCGCGCGCTCGACAGTCTGGAAAGTGTTACCCCACGTTTGGGGGAACCACCGAAGGGGTAACCTCAGGCTCCGCCCAGAGGGAAAGCTCTCAGGTCACGCGACAGACGGGGGTCCGGATGAGAGCGGCGCAGGTGATGCGGCGCTTCCGGGCTGACGAGGAGCGCGAACGGTGGGCGATACGACGGAACAGCAATCTCTGACCAGGCTGCCGCTGGACCAGTGGCATCGTGCCCGCGGCGCTCGAATGGTTCCGTTCGCTGGCTATGAAATGTCGGTGCAATTTGACGGCATCATCGCCGAGCATCTGTGGACGCGTGAACGTGCCGGTCTGTTCGATGTCAGTCACATGGGCCAGATTGAGCTCAGCGGGGCGGATGCCGACAAGGCGCTGGAGCGGCTGGTGCCTGGCGACGTGCAGGCGCTCAAGCCGGGCCGGATGCGCTACTCACTGCTGCTCGATGCTCACGGCGGCATCCTCGATGACCTGATGATCACCCGCACCGCAGATGGCGCGATCGCGCTGGTCGTGAATGGCGCGACCAAATGGGACGACATCGCCCATCTTCGCGAGCACCTTCCAGACGAGGTTGGAATTCGTCACGCCGAAGAGCTTGCGCTGCTTGCCTTGCAAGGGCCGGCAGCAGCTGCAGTGCTTGGAGCGCTGATCCCCAACGTAGCCCGGATGCGGTTCATGGACGCTGCGTCGTTCAACTGGAACGGCATCCCGCTCGCAATCAGCCGGTCCGGCTACACGGGTGAGGACGGATTCGAGATCTCAGTTCCCGCGGAGCGCGCGACCCAATTGGCCGATGCTCTGACGGACCATCCCGCGACCAAGCCGGTCGGCCTTGGTGCGCGCGATTCGCTCCGCCTTGAGGCGGGGCTTCCCCTCTACGGTCATGATCTCGACTCGACCGTCACTCCGGCGACGGCGGGGCTTGGCTTCGCGGTCGGCAAGCGGCGCCGGGCCGAACGCAATTTCGCGGGCGCGCAGCGGGTCCTCGAGGAGCTTGAGCAGGGCTCGCCCCAGGTTCGCGTCGGACTGGCGGTCGAGGGTCGCCAGCCGGTGCGCGAAGGCGCCACGATTGTGGATGCGCAGGGCGAAACGGCTGGCCGGATCACCAGCGGCGGCTTTTCTCCTTCGCTCGGGCGGCCGATCGCCATGGGCTATGTCGCTGCCGGCCTTGCCTCGCCGGGCTCGACCGTGACGATCGAACAGCGTGGAAAGCATTTCACCGCGGAGATCGTGCCGCTGCCGTTCGTTCCACACCGCTATCACCGCCAGGGAGCCCGTTGATGCGCTATTACACGCAGGATCATGAGTGGATCGAAATCGATTCCAACGGCGAGACCGCGACCGTCGGGATCACCGACTATGCGCAGAACCAGCTGGGCGACATCGTGTTCGTCGAGCTTCCCGCATCAAGCAGCAAGCTCAGCAAGGGCGATGAGGCGGCGGTGGTCGAATCGGTCAAGGCGGCGGCGGAAGTTTACGCGCCGGTGTCGGGGGTCGTCGGCAATGGCAATCCGTCGCTTGAGAGCGATCCGGGCCTGGTCAACAGCTCCCCGGAAGCGGACGGCTGGTTTTTCACGATCGTGCTCGAGAACAAGAACGAGCTCGACGGGCTGATGACCGAGCAGTCCTACCGCGAATGGGTAAACACCCTCTGATGCGCTACCTTCCGCTGCGCGACTCCGACCGCGCCGAGATGCTGGCCACGATTGGCGCCGCTTCGATCGACGATCTGTTCCGTGACGTTCCCGAGGCCGCGCGGCTGGATGGCCCGATCCGCGGGCTCCCGCTGCACCAGGGCGAGATGGCGGTCGAGCGGCACATGCGGGCGCTCAGCAAGAAGAACCTTGCCGCGGCCGATGCGGCCTTCTTCTGCGGGGCGGGAGCCTACCGCCACCATATTCCCGCGTCGGTCGACCACATCATCCAGCGCGGCGAGTTCCTGACCGCCTACACGCCCTACCAGCCCGAAATCGCGCAGGGCACCCTGCAGATGCTGTTCGAGTTCCAGAGCCAGGTGGCGCGGCTCTACGGCTGCGCGGTCGCCAATGCCTCGATGTACGATGGCTCGACCGCGTGCTGGGAAGCGATCGCGATGGCGGGCCGAATCACCCGTCGCAAGCAGGCCGTGGTCTCAGGCGGGCTGCATCCGCACTATGTCGAGACCGCGCGAACGATGGCAAAGTTCACCGGCGACATCATCGCCGATGCGTTGCCGAGCCTGCGGGGTACCCCTGACAACGCGGCGCTGATCGCGCGCATCGACGATGAGACGAGCTGCGTGGTTGTGCAATATCCCGACATCCTCGGACGCATCCCGAACCTGGCCGAGATTGCCGAGGCCGCTCACGCCAAAGGTGCGCTGCTGATCGCGGTCAATACCGAGCCGGTTGCCCTGGGCGCGATCAAGTCGCCCGGCGAGCTTGGCGCCGATATCGTTGTTGGCGAGGGCCAGGCGCTCGGCGTCGGCCTCCAGTTCGGAGGGCCATATCTCGGCCTCTTCGCTGTTCGCGATCCCAAGCATGTCCGCCAAATGCCCGGCCGGCTGTGCGGCGAAACAGTCGATGCCGACGGCAAGCGTGGCTTCGTTCTGACGCTTTCGACGCGCGAGCAACACATCCGCCGCGAGAAGGCGACGAGCAACATC
>CBFGZJ010000245.1:0-3197 GCA_965653215.1 uncultured Sphingomonas sp.
GACCGATCAGCGTCTTGAAGGCGACCGCCAGGCACTGATCGAGCAGCTGCGTGCCGAGCGGGAGGCTCACGGTCGCGAAGCTGACGCGGCGCTGGCTGCGGCGGGCCAGGAAGGCAGCGACGAGATTTTCCCGGGCGTGCGCGACCCATTCAAGCAGCCGTAGGGCCGCCCTTGATTCTCCGGAAGTGCCGAGTCATTCCTGACCGATGAGTGATCCGGTGGAATCGCTGAGCTTTGAAGAGGCGCTGGCCCGTCTCGAGGAGATCGTCAGACTGCTTGAGCGCGGCGAGGCCCCGCTCGACCAATCGATCGACCTGTATCAGGAAGGCGATCGGCTGAAGCGGCACTGCGAGGCCAAGCTCAAGGCTGCCCAAATGCGAATCGAGCGGATTTCGCTGGGCGAGGATGGTCGGCCAAAGTCGACATCTCTGTTCGATGTCAGTTGACGTCATCGGTGACGACCCGCGTTCGCTTAAACAGGAAGCGGCGCGGGTCTCAGCCGAGATCGACGGTGTGTTCAACGAATATCTGGCGGACTGTGGCGACGGACGAGACCAGTTATGTGCGGCCATCCGGCACGCGGCGCTCGGAGGCGGCAAACGCCTGCGGCCGCTACTGGTCGTTGGCTCGTCGCGTTTGTTCGGGATTGACGAGCAACGCGCAATCCGCGCCGGCACAGCAATAGAGGCCATTCACGTCTACTCGCTGATCCACGACGATCTGCCGTGCATGGACGATGATGATTTACGTCGCGGCAAGCCCACGGTGCACAAGGCGTTCGGTGAAGCCGTTGCCGTCCTTGCCGGAGATTGCTGCCACGCCCTCGCGTTCGAAATCATCGCCGACCCCGCCACTCATGAGGATCCATTCGTGCGGTCGGATCTGACTCTTGAGCTTGCACGGGCAGCCGGCCTGTCGGGCATGGCGGGGGGGCAGATGCTCGACCTCCATGCCGAGGGCACGGACCTCGACCTTCCGGCCATCACCCGCCTTCAACAGCTAAAAACGGGGGCGTTGATCAGCTGCGCGGTGGAGTTCGGCTCGATCATGGGCCGCGTCCCAGCGGAAGCACGAACGTCCTTGCGCGGATACTCACGCAACATCGGTCTGGCATTTCAGATTACCGACGATCTGATCGACCATGCCGGCACGGAGGGACGCGCCGGAAAGCGGGTGGGCAAGGATGCGGCCGCAGGCAAGGCCACGTTTGTCTCGCTGCTCGGCGAAGATCGTGCAAGGCAGCAGGCGCGGCTGCTGGTCGAACAGGCAATCGAACATTTGGCCGATCAGGGGGAGGAGGCGAACCTGCTGCGTGGAATCGCACAGTTCGCCGTCGAACGGGATTATTGACCATGGCAAGCTCAGCATCGGCCGGCCGGATCGGCGTATATCCAGGGACGTTCGATCCGATTACGCTTGGCCATCTCGACATCATCCGACGCGGCGCGCACCTCGTCGACAAGCTCGTCATTGGGGTGACGACCAACCCGTCCAAGTCGCCGATGTTCTCGGTCGAGGAACGGCTGGCGATGGTGCGGAAGGAGGTGTCCTCCATTTCACCTGACATCAGCGTCGTCGAGTTTGACGCCCTGCTGATGGATTTTGCCGAAGCGCAGGGCGCGATTCTCATCCTGCGCGGGCTCCGCGCGGTCGCGGATTTCGAATATGAGTACCAGATGGCTGGAATGAACCAGCAGCTCAATGATCGGATCGAGACGGTCTTTCTGATGGCGGACGTGTCCTTACAGCCGATCGCATCTCGGCTGGTGAAGGAGATCGCCCGCTACGGCGGAAGTATCGACAAATTCGTGACCAGAGCCGTTGCTGAGCGCGTTGCCGAGAAGCTTGCCGGACCGCGGGCAGGGCTGGCGAACCGTGGCCAGACCGGCTAGTCGCACCGTCTGCGGAGGTTAGCGATGATCCGGATGGCGCTTGTTCTTCTACCCCTTTTGGCATCGGCTGCACTTGCCGGGAAGCCTGCGGCGCCCGCTGCGCCTGTGCGGATCTCGGTTGTTGCTCCGCAAGCGATCGCCAGCGATCCTCAGAACCAATTGCGGCTCGACCTCTCGAATGGAGGACACGTAACCATCCTCCTGCGGCCGGACGCGGCTCCGAAACATGTCGAGCGCATCCGTACGCTGGCGCAGCGCGGCTTTTACAACGGCGTGATCTTCCATCGCGTCATTCCCGGCTTCATGGCCCAGACCGGCGACCCGACCGGAACCGGCGGCAGCGGCTCGGATCTTCCGAACCTGCCCGCCGAGTTCAACACCCTCCCGCATATGCGCGGCATGGTTGCCGCGGCTCGAACCGACGATCCGAACAGCTTCAACAGCCAGTTCTTCATCATGTTCAGCCCCAACTTCGGGCTCGACCAAAAGTACACCGTGTTTGGCCGCGTGATCGAAGGCATGGCCACGGTTGATGCGATCGCTCAAGGCGAGCCGCCGCAGGACCCGACCCGCATCGTTCGCGCGACGATCGGCGGTGTTTCGGCTGCCCCGATCTCGGCGGACCCGGCGCGCCAGAGCGCTGCTCCGCCAGCGGCGGAGCCGCCCGGCGGCTGATGCGCGTCGACCTATTCGACTTCGATCTTCCGCCAGAACGCATCGCACTGAGGCCGGCCCAGCCACGGGATTCAGCGCGACTGCTGCTCGTTAGCGGAGACGAGATTTCCGACCATCAGGTTTTAGACCTGCCGCAACTGCTTCGCGCAGGCGATGTCCTGGTGTTCAACGACACCAGGGTCATCCCTGCTCAGCTGGAGGGACGGCGGGGGGGCGCGCGCGTGGGCGTGACGCTGCATAAGCGGGAAGGGCTGCGCCGGTGGTGGGCGTTTGTCCGCAACGCCAAACGTTTGCGCATCGCCGAGGTGGTCGACTTCGGATCGGATGTCACAGCGGTCGTCACGGCAAAGGACGATGCGGGCGCAGTTCTGTTCGACTTCGCCGGGGAGGAGCCGGTGGAGCTGTTGCTCGAGCGCGCCGGGACAATGCCGTTGCCGCCATACATCGCCAGCCGCCGGCCAGCCGATGCGTTGGACCGCTCGGACTATCAAACCATGTTCGCCCGCAACGAAGGCGCCGTAGCGGCTCCGACCGCGGCGCTCCATTTCACACCCGGGCTGCTCAACACGCTCGAAGCATCCGGGGTCGGCTGCGAGCTGCTGACCCTCCATGTCGGTGCGGGCACCTTCC
>CBFGZJ010000246.1:0-3185 GCA_965653215.1 uncultured Sphingomonas sp.
TGCTGCACAATTATGGCACGGCGCTTGAGGGAACTCAGCACAAGGTCAAGGAAGCCTTCGTCGCGTTCGATGCGGAGGAAGAGCCGAGCTCGGTGGCGCTTGAGGTGGCACAGCAGGTCCGTGATCTGCTTCGTGCTGCTGTGAAGTCGGGTAAGCCGGCCGTGCTGCCTCACCTCGACAAGCCGCTGTTCCGGGAAATGGCCAAGCTCGCGCTCGGTCTGGAACTGCCTGAAATGTCGATCGATCCAGCGTTCCAGCATGCCGGTTTCACCAGCGATACACGCGTCCGCACTCCCCAGCGGATTCCACCCGCCGACTTCAAGGCGATTATTGTTGGCGCCGGGATGATGGGAATCAATGCTGCGGTGAAGCTGCAGCAGGCCGGTTTTGACTTCCAGGTTCTGGAGCGGCTCGACGAGGTTGGCGGCAACTGGCTCGAGAACACCTATCCTGGCGCCGCCGTCGACACTCCCAGCCGCGTCTACTCCTTCTCATTCGAACCGAATGCGTCCTGGACCAAATATTATCCCAACGGCCCCGAGTTCCTGTCCTATCTCAAGCGGGTTACGGACAAGTACAACCTGCGTGACAAGATCGTTTTCAACACCAAGGTCGAGGGTGCCGAATGGGATGAAGGCCGTGAGGTCTGGACGATCAACACAGTCCGTGACGGCGAGCCCGTCACCTATGAAGCAAATGTGCTGATCATGGCGGTCGGTCCAAACAACAATCCCAATTATCCCAAGGTCAAGAATTTCGACCGTTTCAAGGGTCCGGTGATCCACGGCGCCCGCTGGGATCATTCGGTCGACCTCAAGGGGAAGAAGGTGGTGCTGGTCGGGACCGGTTGCTCGGGTGTGCAGATCGCGACCGCGCTCGCCGACACCGTTGGCGAAATGGTCATCGTTCAGCGCCAGCCGGAGCACATCATCCCCAATCCGGCGGCGCACGCTCCGGTCGATGCGCTGGAAATTGCGGCGATGGAGCAGATCCCGTTCGTAGCTCAATGGAAGCGGCTGCAGAGCCTGGCGAGCGCTATGGCCGACATGCATGGCATGATCATGAAGGACGAGGAGTACGCCAAGGCGACCGGCGGGTTCGGTCCGATGAACGACGGCATGCGGATGATGTGCGATGCCTATCTCAAGAGCCACTTTCCGGATGATGCGGAAATGGTCGAGCTGCTCACACCTCAGTTCCCGGTATTCGGAAAGCGCCCGATCCTCGACTGCGGTTTCTACGACACGCTCAAGAAGCCCAACGTGAAGATCGTTCGCGGCGCGCTGTCCGAGTTCGATGAGAATGCTGTGATCCTCGATGATGGCACCCGCATCGAATGTGACGCGGTGCTGCTCGCGACCGGCTACAAGCTTCATTTCGGCCGGCAGTTCGACATTCGCGGCGCTGGCGGCCGCACGCTCAAGGAGACGTTTGAACCCTATCCCTTCTCATATGAGGGCATGCTGATCCCGGGCTTTCCCAACTTCGTTTTTATGGGCGCGCCCTACAGCTATCTGGTCGCCAATCACGCCGTGGTGAGCGAGCAGCAGGTTCACTACATTGTCGAGCTGTTGCAGTGGATGGTCGACGAGGGTCTTTCGTCCTTCGACGTGACCGCGGAGGCAACCGCCGCCTTCGTCGAGGATGTCGACGCCAATCTCCAGAAAACCGCTTGGGTTCAGTGCGGCAACGCGCATGGCTACTATCGCGATAAGGGGCAGAAGGTCGTCCTTGCCATTCCGCGGCACAACTCACGGATCTGGCATGACCTCCGGTCGCCGCGGACGGAAGACTTCGCCGTCACTCGTCGCGTGGACGTCGAACCCGCGCGCGAGCCCGAAATGGCAATGCTGACAATCTGACAAGACCAACGTTCACATTGAGGGGAGAATACCCATGGCCGAAGTCCGCCCATTCGGAACGACGCGCGCGACTCAATATGGCTTCGCGAAGACCTTTGTTCACGACCTCGACGCGATGGCGCGCTTTTACGAAGAGGTGTTCGGGCTGATCCCGTTCAACCGGCACCGGGACCAGATGTTCGGGCGGGATATCGACGAGATCACCTATCAGTCGACCTACCAAGGCGGTCCGGCGCTGACATTGATCAAATATCTGGATTCCGAAGCGCCAATAGCGGGTGAGGGAGTGCAGGGGTTCATCACCGAGGATCTCGATGCACTTCTCGCTCGCGCTGAGCAGGCTGGAGGCACGGTGACCGGGCCGATCCGCGACATTCCGGATTTTGGAATCCGAGTGACGTTTGTGCTCGATCCGGAGGGTCATGTGAACGAAGTCGTTCAGATGGTGTCGTAATTCCCCTGCGAGCCTCCGTTCCCGTGGTCGCGGGATACTCGGCTCATTGGAGCCGGTGATACGTCGGTGCGTTGTGCCGGAAGGCCTTGGCGCGTCTGCTTTGTGCGCCTAAGCCAACGTCATGCCCACCTCGCGCCTTCGGCTTGATTCTCAATTGCTTGTGCCGGAGCTCGCTCCGACGGACGGCGCTTTCGTGCTCGACCGTGATTGGCGCGTCATCGACCTCAACGAGTGCGCGGCTGCGCACATCGGCACCTCTCCGCAGGATGCGGTCGGACAGCGGTTGTGGGACCTCGTCCCGGACCTGATCGGAACGGAGTGCGAGCAGAACTATCGCGAGTCGATGGACAGGCGGGTGGTCAAGGAATTCATCGGACGATCGGCCGCGCGGGAGGATTGCTGGGTCGAAGCCCGCACTTTCCCAATCCCAGGCGGGCTCGCGGTCCATTTGCGGGACGTGACCGAGCGCCGGCAGCTCGAGGACCGGCTGCGGTCGCGCGAAGAGATTCTCTCTGCTTTCTTCAATCAGTCGATGGCCGGCTTCGCGCAGGTCGATCTGACCGGTCGATTCGAGCTGGTGAATGCCCGCTACTGCGAAGTCACCGGCTACAGCGAGGCGGAGCTGCTCAGCCGGCGCATGCAGGACATCACTCACCCCGACGATTCGTCCCACAATGAGGCGCTGTTCGCCGAGGCGGTACGAACCGGCAGGAATTACGAGATCGAAAAACGCTACGTCCGCCCTGACGGGTCGAGCGTCTGGGTAAGCAATTCGGTGTCCGTAATCCGGCGCGAGAGTGGCGAGCCCCTTGGCGTTCTCGCCGTGTCGGTGGACATCACCGACAAGCGACGAGTCGAGGAGGAAGTCC
>CBFGZJ010000247.1:0-3184 GCA_965653215.1 uncultured Sphingomonas sp.
GTCGACGCAGGTTATAACGTGGTTGGCATGAAGGCCGAAGATGCGCCGGATATCGCGACGGTCTGACCGGTGAGCACGCGGGTCGGCTATCTTGTGCGGATCAGCGGGCGGGTTCAGGGCGTCTTCTTCCGTGCCTGGACCAAGCAGCAGGCGGAGCAGCTTGGAGTCGCCGGATGGGTGCGCAATTGCCAGGATGGATCGGTCGAGGCGCAGCTGGCGGGCGAAGCGAAGCAGATCGAAGGCATGATCGAGCGGCTGCGCCAAGGGCCTCCGCAAGCTCGAGTCGACGCGGTTCAGGTCAACGAAGCCCTTCCCGACAGCGGAATAAGCTTCGAAATCCGCGGTTGAGGGCGGGCGCATGAAACTGCTGCGGTATGGTCCGGCAGGCCAGGAGAAGCCGGGGCTGCTGGATGGCCAGGGCGCAATCCGCGATCTCTCTTCGATTATCATCGACCTAACCGGAGAGTCCCTCAGCCCGGCCGGCCTCGCCCGACTGGCGGAGATCGATCCAGAGTCGCTGCCGCTCGTGGAAGGGCCGCAGCGATATGGCCCGCCGATAGCGGGAACTCGCCAATACCTTGCGGTGGGGCTCAACTTTTCCGATCACGCGGCGGAATCGAACATGCCGGTGCCCGCCGAGCCGATCCTGTTCACCAAGGCTGCGTCATGCATCCAGGGCCCGAATGACGAGGTGCGCAAGCCGCGCGGCTCGACCCGCCTCGACTGGGAAGTCGAGCTCGGAATGGTGATCGGAACCAGCGCGTCCTATGTGGAGCGTGACAATGCGCTCGATCATGTCGCCGGCTTTGTCCTGTGCGACGATGTGTCGGAGCGCGCCTTCCAGCTTGAACGCGGCGGCACCTGGGACAAGGGCAAGGGGTGTCCGACCTTCGGTCCGGTCGGCCCCTGGCTGGTGACCAAGGACGAAGTCGGCGACGTGCAGAACCTCGCCATGTGGCTCGACGTGAACGGCGCTCGGATGCAGACCGGTAATACGCGCACAATGATCTTCGCCTGCGCGGACCTGGTCAGCTACATCAGTCAATTCGTCCACTTGCAGCCCGGCGATATCATTACGACCGGAACGCCGCCTGGCGTGGGGATGGGCCGGACGCCACCCATTTACCTGAACGCGGGCGACGTCGTGGAACTCGGAATCGAAAAGCTTGGGACGCAGCGGCACAGGATCGTGAACTGGGATGACTAATCTTCCGGGCACCGAACGCATGAACAAGGTCTGGTACGTTGACAGGCCGGTTGCCGGCATCCCCAACGAACGCAATTTCCGACTCGCGATCGAGCCTGTTCCGGAGCCGGGCGAGGGCCAGGTACTGATGCGCACGATCTATATCAGCATCGCGCCCGGGGTCAGGCCACTGCTGCCCTATGCGGGGGCCGAGCCGGACGTCGCGCACGGTGCGTCGACGGGCCGGGTTGATGCCTCCGGCGACGCTTTGCCCGATCCAATGCACATTCGGGTCGGTGAGCGCATGCGGTGTGGGATCGTACCGTCCAAGTCGCCCTATGCGGGCGGCACGGTCGGCGAAGTTGTTGAATCCCTTCACCCGGACTTTCGCCCCGGCGACTATATTTTCGGCGGCCGCTACTGGCAGGAATATGAGGTGGTCGATGGTGAAGCGTCGCTCCGGCTCGACCCGCAATTTCTGCCGATCGAAGCAGACCTGACGATGCTTGGACGCTCCGCCTTCACGGGATGGGTCGGCTACCGCCGCTACTGCGCAGCCAAACCGGGAGAGACGATCGTCGTCGCCTCAGGGGCCGGCGCGGTGGGAATGATGGTCATCCAGATGGCCAAGGCAGATGGTCTGAAGGTGATTGGAATTAGCAGCGGCTCTGAGAAGTGCGCGTGGGTGCGGGATAAGCTCGGTGCCGACGCATGCATCGACCGGCTGGCTGGCGACGTAGGTGAAGCGCTCGACCGGCTGAGTCCCGCGGGCGTGGACATCTATTTCGATAATGTCGGCGGATTCATCCAGCAATCGATCTTCGACCGCCTGAAGCCGTTTGGCCGCCTGATCGTGTGCGGAATGGCGGCCGAATATAATGGTGCCGAAAGCAGCAGCCTCCCTACCGGCACGATCCTCGTAAAGAGATTGCGGATCGAAGGCTTCGTCGTGCTCGACCATGAGCAGGAATATCAAAGCTTCCGCAACGAGATCGCGAGCCGGTGGCATGCCGGCAGGCTCGTGTACGACCAGCACGTCTTTAATGGGATCGAGGCCGCTCCGCAGGCTCTTGCTGCCTGTCTTTCCGGGCGCAACCGGGGTGGGAAGATCCTGGTTCAGGTCTCAGAAAACAGTAGCAAATAGTCAGACGGCACGCCTTCCAGGCACAAGCCTGTTGACCCGCAGCCGCGCCGGAGCCGATGATCGGACCCAATCCAAAAAATTCGAGGAGAAGGTTGGTGCGGTTTCACTTCGCAGAGTCGATGACGGCAATTGAGAATTACATCCCGCTCGCGAAGGCGGCGGAGGCGGCGGGCTTCGAAGGGTTCATGGTTCCCGATAGCCTGATCTACCCCAAGCAGTCCGACACCAGCTACTCCTACACCGCAGACGGTTCGCGCGAATTCCTCGAGAACAAGCCGTTCATCGAGACGTTCACGCAGGCGACGGCGATGCTCGCGGTGACCGAGCGCCTGCAGGTGACGACGAACGTCCTCAAGCTGCCGGTTCGTCCGCCGCTATACGCTGCCAAGATTGCCGCCTCGATCGCTGCGCTGTCGGACAACCGCTTCAATCTAGGGGTAGGCCTCAGCGTCTGGCCGGAAGACTATCAAGTCATGGGTGTCCCTTACGAGCATCGCGGCAAGCGTTTTGATGAATGCATCGACATCGTCCGCGGGCTCACCGCCGGCGGCTACTTCGAATATCATGGCCAGTTCTACGATCTTCCTCCCGTGAAGCTGAATCCAGTCCCAACCAAGCCGATCCCGATCCTGATCGGTGGGCATTCCGACGCCGCGTTGAAGCGAGCAGCTCGTCATGACGGGTGGATGTGTGCCGGCGGGATCGATGTCGTCGAGCCGATCGCGCCCAAGCTGCGGGAGTATCGTGCCGAGCTCGGTAGGACCAATTCGCCCTTCCGAATTTTTGCCGGTGAGATGGGGCAGGTTAGCCCTGATCTCGTCAAGCGGCATGAAGATGCCGGCACCACCGACCTG
>CBFGZJ010000248.1:0-3170 GCA_965653215.1 uncultured Sphingomonas sp.
CCGCACGCGGGTTCATGAAATTGCTGATGCCGAGCCACGTTCGGCGGGTGAAGCTGCATAGCGATACAACTCCGCTGTTCCAGCGCTCCGGTGTCGAAGACCAGCTTTCGGCCATGTATCAGCCCGTCGTCCAGCTCAAATCCGGGGGCTATCTCGTCATCAATCCGACCGAAGCTTTGGTCTCGATCGACATCAACTCGGGCCGCTCAACGCGCGAATATAATATCGAGCAGACCGCGTTCAGCACCAACCTCGAAGCAGCGGCGGAGATCGCGCGGCAGCTGCGGCTGCCTGACATGGCCGGCCTTGTGGTCATCGACTTCATCGACATGGAACAGTCGAGCCATGTCCGGAAGGTCGAGAAGGCCATGAAGGAGGCGCTCAAGAATGACCGGGCGCGAATTCAGGTCGGTCGCATCTCGAGCTTCGGCCTGATGGAAATGAGCCGTCAGCGGCTGCGAACGGGTGTGCTTGAAGCTTCAACCAAGGCCTGCCCGCATTGCGAAGGAACGGGCCTGATGCGCACCGCCTCCTCCGCCGGCCTCAGCGCATTGCGCATGATCGAGGACGAAGCGGCGCGCGGGCGCGGCGACAAGATCCTGCTTCGTGCCGGGCGCGAAGCCACGATCTACCTGCTGAACAAGAAGCGGGCTGAGCTGGCAGACATCGAGCAGCGCTACGGAGTCACCATTGAAGTGGTGATCGACGAAACCTTCGAAGGCGCGCGGATGAGCGTTGAGAGCAGTGGGCCTCGTCCCATCGCAATGCCGCGCCCGCCTGCCGTGGATATCGTGGAAGACGCGGACGATCTAATCGAAGCCGACATCGACGAAGAAGATGAAGCGGAAGAAGAGGCGGAAGAGTCCGTCAGGACGGGAGAAGCGGGCGACGAGGGCGAGCGGATTGGGCGCCGCCGCCGCCGCCGGCGGCGGGGCGGCCGCGGGCGTGGACGCCGGGAAGACCGGGACTCAGCCGGTGCGGCTACCGAAGCTCCCGACTCCGCGGATGTCGCGGTGGAACCCGAAGAGTCGCCTGCCGAGGTCAGTCCGCTCGTCGAGGAGGATGGGGCCTCGGAACGGCCGCGCCGTCGCCGGAGCCGGCGCAAGGCTCCCGAGACCACTGCCGCAGAGCCTGTCTTGGAAGAGACCCCCGCTCCACAGGCTGAACTCGATCCTGCAGAGCCAGCGGACGAGGTGGCCGAAGAGCCGAAGAGCATCCGCCGTCGACCGCGCGCCCGCAAGGCCGCGACGGAGGAGAGTCCCGCTGCAGAGCAGGCCGAAACACCGGCCGATGAGACCAGTGCCGCGGAACCGCCCAAGCGTCCTCGCCGGACCCGCCGCAAGGCTGCCGAACCAGCACCGAGCACGGAGGAGCCGGAAGTGACTATCGCACCGGAGACGCAGACCGCGGAGCCGGCTGCAGTTCCGCACGAGGCCGACAATGATGTCCTCGCCTCGTCAACGGGTGAGGGCGACGATTCTACTCCGCGGCGCGGCTGGTGGCAGCGGACGTTCGGCTGAAGGTTGATCCGGTCCGTCCAGCGACGGCCCGGATTTAATCGCGGGTTCAGCCACTTGGTGGGAATCGCATGCCGGTGACGCGACATCTGACCGCAATTGCAAGGCTGCTGATGGCGGCGCTGCTGATCGTGACCGCCTCGGTTCAGCCGGTCGCCGCCCAATCTGTCCTGCGCGATACCGAAACCGAACTGCTGTTCCGAGAACTCTCCAAGCCGCTGATCGAGGCCGCCGGGCTCGATCCCGGCAGTGTGCGGGTCGTGCTGCTCAACAATTCGGAGATCAACGCCTTCGTCTCGGCTGGACAGACTGTCTACATCCATTCCGGGCTGTTGACCTCCTCGGACAACGTCAACCAGCTCCAGGGCGTGATCGCCCACGAGCTCGGCCACGTCGCCGGCGGGCATGTCATCCGCATGGGCGAAGGCATGAAGGTCGCCACCGGGATCACCATCCTGTCGCTGCTGCTGGGGGCTGCTGCAATGGCTGCAGGAGCAGGCGAAGCGGCCATGGGGATCATGGCCGCCGGCCAGCAGGCGGCAATGAGCAAGTTCCTCGCCTTCACGCGCGCCCAGGAGACTTCGGCCGACCTGGCGGGCGCTCGCTATCTTGCCGCGGCCGGGATCAGCGGCAAGGGTTCGATCGATTTCTTCAAGAAGCTTCAGAACCAGGAGTATCGCCTCGCGGTCTATGCCAAGGACAGCTACGACCGCACCCATCCGCTTTCGAGTGAGCGCATCTCCACACTGACTGCAATCTACGAAAAAGATCCGGCGTGGTCCAAGGCATCAGACGCTGCGCTTGAGGCGCGCTTCCAACGGGTCAAGGCCAAGCTGATCGGCTTTGTCGATCCGAAACGGGCGGCGACCGTCTATCCCGAGCGCGATCAGAGCATTCCGGCACATTATGCGCGCGCCTATGCCTACCATCTTGGAGCCTACCCCGAAAAAGCATTGGCTGAGTCCAACGCGCTCCTCGCCGCCGCTCCGCGCGACCCCTTCTTCCTCGAACTCAAAGGTCAGATCCTGCTCGAATCCGGCCATCCCGCCGAGGCGATTGCGCCGCTCCGGGAGGCAGTCAGCAGAGCCAACAACCCGCCGCTGATCGCAGCGCTCCTGAGCCATGCGCTGATCGCGACTGAAAAGCCGGAATATTTTCAGGAGGCGAAAACACTGCTGAAAACGGCAGTGAACCGCGACAACGACAATCCCTTCGCTTGGTATCAGCTTGGGATCATTTATGACCGTGAAGGCGATCGCCCGCGAGCCGCATTGGCCACTGCGGAGCGTTATAATTTGCAAGGTGCTCCCAAGCTCGCGCTCGCCAGCGCAGAGATGGCGATGAAGGGCATCGCTCCGGGCACATCCGATTATCTGCGCGCGCAGGACATCGCCATGGTATCGCGGGCTGAACTGAAAAAAAAGAACAAGAAGGACGACGAGTGAACGAAGACAGGCGGCCGCTGCTCCCGGCAGCGGTGATGGGCGGGGTCATCGGAGCGGCTCTTACACTGGGCGGCCTCTATGTTGCCGGGAGCCAAGGCTATGCCGACAAATGGGTCCGCGAGGCGCTCCACCGCGATCCGCAGATTCTGATCGACGCTGCCGACAACCTCCGTGACAAGCAGTACGCGCCGATCATCGCACAGCAGAA
>CBFGZJ010000249.1:0-3168 GCA_965653215.1 uncultured Sphingomonas sp.
CGCGACGTTCCCGCCGTCCTCGATCAGCTCGACCTGCCGCCGCGCCTCATGTTCGACCACGGCCATGACGAAGCGGACCGAATTCACATTCTTGGTCTCGGTGCGGGTGCCGAATGCCTCGCCCGGCTTACGCACGCTGACGTTGACGTCCGCGCGCATCGATCCTTCCTCCATATTGCCGTCGCACGAGCCGACATAGCGGAGAATTGATCGCAGCTTTCTTAGGTAAGCCCCTGCTTCCGCTGGTGAACGCATGTCTGGGCGCGACACGATCTCCATCAGGGCGACCCCCGACCGGTTGAGGTCGACATAGCTCATCGTCGGGTGCTGGTCGTGCATCAGCTTGCCCGCGTCCTGCTCCACATGGATGCGCTCGATGCCGATCCGCTTGGCGGTCGATTCATCCTTCTCGTCGGTGAGGATCTCGATCTCGCCCTCGCCCACCAGCGGATGGTACAACTGGCTGATCTGATAGCCCTGCGGCAAGTCCGCGTAGAAGTAGTTCTTGCGGTCGAAGCGGCTCCAGCGGTTGATCACCGCGTCGAGCGCGAGGCCAGTGCGAACCGCCTGACGGATGCACTCTTTGTTGGGCACCGGCAGCATCCCCGGCATCGCCGCGTCGACCAGGCTGACCTGGGTGTTGGGCTCGGCTCCGAACGCCGTTGCCGCTTGGGCGTGGACTTCGAGCCCGATCACGACCTCCCAGTCGCCGGTTGCGCCTTGGATGCGGTAAGGTGCCGTTGCGCCAGCCATCGCTACCACCATTTCTCCGGCTTGGCCGTGAACCCCGCCCGTTCCTCGATGGCGAGCGCGGCGTTCAGCACAGCCTGCTCGTCGAGCTCGCGCCCGATCAAGTGAAGGCCAAGCGGCAGCCCTTGGCTGTCCAGCCCACCCGGGACCGACATCGCCGGCAAGCCGGCCAGGCTCGCGGGGACCGAGAACACGTCGTTGAGATACATGGCGATCGGATCGGCGCTTTTTTCGCCGAGCCCGAACGCAGCGGACGGCGCGGTCGGAGTCAGGATCAAGTCGCACTGTTCGAACGCGCGGGTGAAATCCTGCTTGATCAGCGCGCGAACCTTCTGCGCTTTGGTGAAATAGGCGTCGTAGAAGCCCGCCGACAGCACATAAGTGCCGATCATGATCCGCCGCTTGACCTCGGCGCCGAAGCCCTCGGCCCGAGTCGCCGAGTACATGCCGTTGAGCCCATCGCCGTCCTTGCGCAGCCCGTAGCGGACCCCGTCATAGCGGGCGAGGTTCGACGAAGCCTCCGCTGGTGCCAGGATGTAGTAGGTCGGAAGCGCATGTTGCGTGTGCGGCAGGCTGATGCGGACCGGCTCGGCGCCAGCATTGCGCAGCCATTCCACCCCGCGGTCCCACAGCGCATCAATCTCTGCAGGCGCTCCGTCGATCCGATACTCGCTGGGAATTCCGACCTTCTTGCCCTTGAGATTGCTGGAAAGTTGCGCTTCCCACTGCGGCACCGGAACATCCAGCGATGTGGAGTCCTTGGGATCGAAGCCGCTCATCACCTCGAGCAGGATCGCGCAGTCGCGGACCGTGCGCGCCATCGGGCCTGCCTGATCGAGTGAGCTGGCGAAAGCGATGATTCCCCAGCGCGAGCAGCGGCCGTAGGTCGGCTTGATCCCGCAGATTCCGGTGAATGCGGCCGGCTGACGGATCGAACCGCCGGTATCGGTGCCAGTAACTCCCGGCGCGATCCCTGCCGCCACCGCTACCGCGGAGCCGCCGGACGAACCGCCGGGGGTCAGGGCTGCATTGCCGCCGTCATTCCTGCGCCAGGGCGAGATCACCGGCCCATAGGCGCTCGTCTCGTTGGACGAACCCATCGCGAACTCGTCCATGTTGAGCTTGCCGAGCATTCCGGCGCCGGCCTGGCGCAACTTGGCGGTGACAGTCGACTCATAGGGCGGCTTGAAGCCCGCCAAGATCCGACTGCCGGAGGTTGAATCGACGCCCTCGGTCGCGAACAAGTCCTTGATACCCAAGGGGATGCCGGACAGCGGCCCGGCCTCACCCGCGGCGCGTGCGCGATCCGCAACCTCCGCCGCCCGGAGGGCAAGCTCTGGTGTTTCAACGGTATAGGCATTGAGCGCACGCGCGGCCGCAACCGCCGTGTTGAACGCGTCGGCGACCTCACGCGCGCTGAACTCCCCGGCGCGGAAGCCATCGCGCAGCGCCGTGATGCTGAGGTCGGTGAGGCCGCTCACTCGATCACCTTCGGGACTGCGAAGAAGCCATGCTGCGCGTCCGGAGCGTTAGCGAGAATTGCCTCGCGGCAATTGCCGTCATTCACGATATCGTCGCGCAGGCGCAGCCGGTTCTCGATCACCGCGGTCAGCGGCTCGACGTTAGCGGTATCGACCTCCTGCAGCTGCTCGACAAAGCCCAGAATTGTGTTCAGCTCGGGCGCCATCGCCTCGATTTCGGCATCGCTCATTGCCAGCCTGGCGAGTTTTGCGATGTGCCGTACCTGTTGACTATCTACCGACATGCGCGGCGGCTAGCAGGGGGTCTCGGCCGCTTCAAGCGAGTTGCCGTGATGGCGCCGGCAAACTAGGGCGCTCGGCCAGATGTGCGCCCGCCGCTTCCTTGTCGCCGTTTTCATCCTCACCCTGCTGGTGGTCGCAGGTGCCTTCGCGATCTTTCAGTTCGGGGGGCAGGTGCTGAAGCGGCAGATGACCCCGCAGGGTCACTATAGAGCGCCCCCAGCGCACAGCGGGCCCGATTATCGCTCCGTGACAAGCTGGGCTGCTCGTCCCGGCATGGGAAATGACCCTTCGGCATGGCAGCCGGAAGGTCTGGCTCCGGGCTTCGAGCGTGGTCCCG
Source organism: uncultured Sphingomonas sp. (assembly GCA_965653215.1). Classification (GTDB taxonomy): domain Bacteria; phylum Pseudomonadota; class Alphaproteobacteria; order Sphingomonadales; family Sphingomonadaceae; genus Sphingomicrobium. The sequence continues at coordinate 2,851 of CBFGZJ010000249.1, forward strand.
CCGCGATCTTCTATATCCATCCGACGACCTATCTCGAACGCGACCGCTGGAACGCGCCGGTCGATGAGCCACGTAGCCGCGAGCGAGCCGAACTCTTCGTCCGCAGCCAGGCCAGTGCCTTCGCAGCCTCCGGCGACGTGTGGGCGCCCCGCTACCGACAAGCGGCGTTCGGAGCATTCCTGCTGGACAATGATGATGCGCGCAAAGCGCTCGCCCTCGCCTATTCGGATGTAGCCCGCGCCTTCGACGAGTTCCTCCGGCAAGTGCCGAACGGCAAGCCGCTAATCCTCGCCGGCCACAGCCAAGGTGCGCTGCATC
>CBFGZJ010000250.1:0-3157 GCA_965653215.1 uncultured Sphingomonas sp.
CATCAGGGTGTCGCCGTGCTTGTCGACGCACCACACGGCGCGGAGCACGCCGCCCCAGACGGCCGCATCCTGCTTTCGAGCTACCATTGCTCGCGCTACAACCAGAATACGCGAAGGCTGGATGCCGCGATGTTTGAAGCGGTGTTTGCGCGGGCTGCGGCGCTCAGACGCGCTTGAGGTAGTCGAGGTAGGAGCCCTCGGGAGGGCTCGCCAGCGCGGCCATAACCGGCGCGAACACGTCTTTCGGCACCTGCTTCCCGGCCGACTTGTGGGCTTCGATGGAAGTCCATTTCTCGATGAAGATGAATCTGCTCGGCTGCTCGGTGTCGCGCAATAGCTCGACTCCCTCGGAGCGGTCGAGAGCACGGACGACGTCCGCCAGCGCCACCAGCGCCGTCTCAAGCGGAGCCTCCTGGCCCGGTGCGGCGCTCATCACATAGTGGCGGGCGACAGTCATTGCGGTCCCCTCAGATGTCCTGTGTGAGCCGGCCATAAAGCTCCGGCCGGCGATCGCGGAAGAAACCGAAGGCAGCCCGGTGCTTCTTCGCTTGGGAAAGATCGAGCGTCGCCACCAGGACGCCGCTTTCTTCGGCTCCGAATTCGGCCAGGATGTCGCCGCGCTCGTCACAGATGAAGCTGTGGCCGTAGAAGCGCTGACCGCTCTCGGTGCCAATACGGTTGGCGGCAACCACCGGTACGACATTGCTGACCGCGTGGCCGATCATCGCCCGCCGCCACAGCCGAGACGTGTCCAGGTCCGGGTCATGCGGTTCGGTACCGATCGCGGTCGGGTAGAACAGGATTTCCGCGCCCATCAGCATCATCGCCCGCGCGGTTTCCGGATACCATTGGTCCCAGCAAACGCCGACGCCAAGGGTCGAGAGGTGCGGGCCGGGCCAGACCTTGAAACCAGTATTGCCGGGGCGGAAGTAGAATTTCTCCTCATAGCCGGGCCCATCGGGGATGTGGCTCTTGCGATAGACTCCAGCGACCTTGCCGTCGGGTCCGACCATCGCGAGGCTGTTGTAATAATGCGGGCCGTCGGCTTCGAAGAAGCTGGTCGGAACCCAGATCGACAATTCTTTCGCCAGCTCGCGCATTGCCAGCACCGAAGGATGCTCGTTCACTGGCCGCGCGTTGGCGAACAGGCTCTCGTCCTCGACCCGGCAGAAGTAAGGCCCCTCGAACAGCTCCGGCGGCAGGACCACCTCCGCACCCTTGCTGGCCGCCTCGCGCACCAGCTCGGCAACCGCCATGATGTTGGCGACGTCGTCATCGGTAACGGCGAGCTGCAGAGCGGCAACGGTGACTTGGGTCATTCCTGCTCCTCGTCATCCCGGCAAAGCGGGGATCCAGATGATCTTCAAGCGCTGGTGCAGTGCTGGGTTCCCGCTTTCGCGGGAATGACGGATCGGGGCAAGCCCTACGCCGGCATCTGTTGGCTGATGCAGTGGAAGCTTCCGCCGCCGGTGAGGATGTGGTCAGCGCGCAGGCCAACCACCTTGCGATCCGGGAACAGTCGCTGCACCGCCGCGACCGCCGCTTGGTCATTGGCCGCGCCGTAGGCTGGGACCACGACTGCAGCATTGCCGATCAGAAAGTTCATGTAGCTGGCGGGGATGATCTCGCCGTCTTCGTTGGTGATTCGTCCCGGTGAGGGCAAAGTGACGATGTCGAGCCCGGCGTCAGCCAGCCGCCGCGCGGCCTCCGTGTAGATCGCCGCATTGGGATCGTCATCACACGGGGTTGGGATCGCCACCCGGCCGGGAGCGACGAAGCGCGCCAAATTATCAATATGGCCATCGGTATGATCGTTCAGTAGGCCATCGCCCAGCCAGACTACGCGGTCAGTCCCGAGGTCACGCTTAAGCCGTCCTTCGATGTCTTCGCGGGACAAGTCGGAGTTACGGTTGCGATTGAGCAAACATTGTTCTGTGGTAATAATTGTGCCGCTTCCGTCTCCCTCAATCGCTCCGCCTTCGAGAATCCAGTCGGATTTGGCATAGGGCAGCGCCGCGGCCCCAGCGAGCCGTTCGCCGATGCTGTCGTCGCCAGGCAAATCATATTTGCCGCCCCAGCCGTTGAAGCCGAAACCCTGCGCCCGCCGATCAGCGCCTGAGCCGAGGATGATCGGTCCGGTGTCGCGCAGCCAGATGTCGCCGAAGGGTTCGACCAGCACCTGCGCAAATGGCGCGAGCCTCCGGGCGGCATCGGCCGCCTGCTCAGTCGCGGCGACCAGCCACACCGCTTCACCCTGCCCATCCGCGTGAATGGCGGAGGCGAGCGCGGCGACTTCGTGTTGAGCGGGGACGAGGTCCTCCAGCCACAGCTCCGGATCGCTCGGGAAGCCGATCCACATCGCTGCGTGAGGTGCCCATTCGGGGAGAGGCGGTGAAGTCATCGGGGGCGCCTAACAGCCATGATAAATCCCGCCAAGCCGAGCCTTGCCTCTGATCGACTTGCAGGCTTCAAAGGTGAGATCCGATCGGGGGAGCTTGGTGATGCTTCTGAAAAAGGTTGTGAGTTCGGCACTACTCGCCGGCGTTTCTGCGATCGCGCAGGCGGAAGTCATGCCTATCGATCAGGCGGCAAGGTTGTTCGGGGCAAGGGAAGACGCCTGGGGAGCTGACCTCTCGCCATCCGGACGCAAGATCGCTTATCTCGCTGCCGGACCAGGAAGCCAAAGTATGCTCCGAGTGCTCGATCTCGACACCGGCAGAACCAGCAGCATCCTTGCGTCAAACGGCAGGCCCGAATCGCTCGACGCGTGCGAATTCGCGACCGAAACCCAGCTGATCTGCCGCTACAGCGGGAATGCCGAGGTCGACTCGATGCTGCTCGGCTTCTCGCGCCTCATCACCCTCAGCCTGACCGGAAAGGGGGTCAAGGAGCTTAGCTCCCGGCGCAGCGGCTACGACATGTACATCCGTCAGGACGATGGCGCAGTACTCGACTGGCTTCCCAATGAAGAAGGTTCGGTGCTGATGGCGCGAACCTATGTGCCGAAAGATGATAATCCGTCGATCATCAACAAGGACGAGCGGGAAGGCCTTGGCGTCGACAAGGTAAATCTTTCTTCGCTCAAGTCGAAAACGGTTGAGCCGCCAAAGCGGAACGTCTCGCTGTATATGACGGATGGCCGCGGCAACGTGCGCAT
>CBFGZJ010000251.1:0-3147 GCA_965653215.1 uncultured Sphingomonas sp.
CCATTACAGTTGACATTCCAGCCGGCGTAGCCGGTGATATGCAACTGTCAATGTCAGGCAGAGGCAACGCCGGCGAACGCGGCGGTCCGAACGGCGACCTGCTGCTGACGGTCCATGTCGCTCCGCACCCGCAATTCCGTCGCGAAGGCGACAACCTGACGATGGACATCATCAAGGCCATGAGCCTGGGTGCGTACGAATACTGGGTCAAGCCGGTGGACCACGCCCAGCTGATGGCCGGGCTCGATGACGGTACCGTCGCATTCAAGCCAACATATAATGGCGAGGAAGAGGAGCCGGAGGTGTTTCCGGGCCTGTTCCCGAACCTGCTCGCTAATGGAGCGAGCGGGATCGCGGTCGGCATGGCCACCTCCATCCCGCCGCATAATCTCGGCGAACTCGTCGAAGCAGCCACTCACCTGATCGACAATCCTCACGCCGAGGACCGGGCGCTGATGGATTTCGTTCAAGGTCCCGATTTTCCCACCGGCGGAGTGCTGGTCGACGGGCGCGAGACGATCATCCATGCTTATGCGACTGGTCGCGGCAGTTTTCGCCTGCGGGCGAAAGTCGAGGAAGTTAAGGAGAAGGGCGGCGGCTGGCACCTCCTTGTCAGCGAAATCCCCTACGGGGTGCAGAAGGGCAAGCTGATCGAGCAGATCGCCGCGCTGATTGCCGACAAGAAGCTGCCGATTCTCGCCGACGTGCGCGACGAAAGCGACGATCAGGTGCGCATTATCCTTGAGCCGCGTTCGCGCACCGTCGACCCGCAATTGCTGCTGGATAGCCTATATCGGCTTACCGACCTGGAAGTGCGCTTTCCGCTCAACCTGAACGTGCTGGACGCGAACCGTACTCCGGGTGTGATGAGCCTGAAGCAGACGCTGACCGCTTGGCTGGCATTCCAGATCGAAGTTTTGCTCAACCGGTCCCGGACCAGGATTGGCAAGATCGACGATCGGCTCGCGTTGCTCGACGGCTTTCTTATCGCCTACCTCAACCTGGACCGGGTGATCGAGATCATTCGGACGGAGGACGAGCCCAAGGCGGTGATGATCGCCGAGTTCGCGCTCACCGACCGCCAGGCCGAGGCGATCCTGAACATGCGGCTGCGGTCACTGCGCAAGCTTGAAGAAATGGAGATTGGCCGTGAGCGCGACGCGCTGGCCAAGGAACGGGAGGAGCTCGCCAAGCTGATCGAGAGCCCGCAGCGCCAGCGAACACGGCTGAAGAAGGAACTGACCGCTCTCAAGGACAAGTTTGGGGACGATCGCCGTACGCGCATCGAGGAAGCGGCGGCCGGTCCTCGGGACTTTGATTGGTCGGCGATGATCGAGAAGGAGCCGATCACCGTCATTCTCTCACAGCGTGGCTGGATCAGGGCGATGAAGGGCCACGTCGCGCTTGATGACTCGGAGACGCTGAAGTTCCGCGAGGGCGATGGCCTGCACCTGATCTTCCACGCGCAGACCACCGACCGGCTTCTCCTCGCAGCCGATAATGGCCGGGTCTACACGCTGGGCGGAGACAAGCTGCCCGGCGGTCGCGGGTTCGGCGAGCCGGTCAGGCTGATGATCGACCTTGATGGCGAGGTTGGAATTGTGGGGTTGCTTTCGGTCAAGTCGGACATGAAGCTGTTGGTCGCATCGAGCGACGGGCGGGGCTTTGTCACGACCGGCGAGGCAACGCTGGCCGAGACTCGCAAGGGCAAGCAGCTCGTCAACTTGCGCCCCGGTGCGAAGGTCGCGGTGCTGAAGCCGATTCCGGACGGCGCGGACACGGTCGCTGTGGTTGGCGAAAACCGCAAGCTGCTCGTGTTCAAACTCGAGGAGCTACCGGAGCTTGGGAGAGGCTCTGGAGTCCAGCTTCAGCGCTATCGCGATGGCGGCCTTGCCGACGCACTGGCGCTATCGTTCAGCGACGGCCTGAGCTGGTCGATGGGCGGCGACAGCGGACGGATCCGTACCGAGGCCGACCTGACTCCCTGGCGCGCAATCCGTGGCGCGTCGGGCCGCATGGCTCCAACCGGATTTCCGAGAAGCAATCGTTTCGGCTAAAGATGCACGGGTGATGAATCTGGAAGCACAGCCGCTTCAGCGCGATCAAGCGCCCGAGGAACGCTCCGTCCATGTGATGAAGCGCGACCGCTTGCTGGCTTCCCTCACTCTCATTGCCGGCGTTGGCTTGATCATCGCGCTCCCTTTCGCGCTGCGTTTCGGCGCGGAGTTCTTTCTTCCCGTGACTGCTGCGCTGGTCGTCGCCATCGCCCTTGTGCCTTTGCTCGAATGGTTCGAGCGGCGGGGAGTGCCGTCGAAGCTTGCCGCGGGTCTGTGCGTGCTGCTGTTCCTGGCCGTGACGCTGTTCGCGATTGCCTCGATCGTGCTGCCGGCGATCGACTGGGTCGCGCTGATTCCGCAGCGCATAGATCGGGTTCGGGCGGCTCTTGGACCTGTGCTCGACCTTTACCAGACGCTTGAACGGTTCATCGACCGCACGTTCGCGCAGATCGCCAGCGCGCCGCGCGGGCAGACCGTCCGCATTGAAACACCCAATTCCCTGCTGGGGCTGATCACCGCCTCGGCGCCGCACGCGATGATCCAGCTGTTTTTCGCGCTGCTGGTGGTGTTCTTCTTCCTCGCCGGGTGGACCACGATGCGCAAGCGGACGATCGTCAGCCGGGGCAGCTTCGAGGGCGCACTGACTACCGCCCGCGTGATTCAGCAAGTTGTGGATGCAACTTCGACTTACCTGGTGACGATCACCATGATCAACGTGGCGCTGGGCACGATCACTGCCGGGGCCCTGTGGGCGCTGGGGATGGATTCGCCGATCATGTGGGGCGGCATCGTCGCGGTGCTCAACTTCATCCCTTACCTGGGGCCGATCGCCGCGGCGCTCCTCCTGACCTTCGGCGGATTGATGACATTCGTCGACCCGTGGGCTGCACTTATTCCACCGGCTGTGTTCGTCGCCCTCCATCTGATCGAGGCCAACCTCATCACGCCGATGATCGTCGGCAAACGGCTGACGATCAGTCCGCTGCTGATCCTCGTTTCGCTAAGCTTCTGGGCGTGGGTCTGGGGAACGACCGGAGCGCTGCTGGCAGTGCCATTGCTGATTATCCTCAAGACCATCTTCACCGCCGCG
>CBFGZJ010000252.1:0-3146 GCA_965653215.1 uncultured Sphingomonas sp.
TTCGGCCGCGGGCCCCTCGACGATCAGCCACAGATCCCGCCAGGCTTGATCCGCGGGGGTGCCGAAATAATGGTTGGACAGGTTTGAGCCGCCGACGATCGCGGTCCGATTGTCGACCACCACCATCTTCTGGTGATTGCGAAGTAGGTAGCGACGTCCCCAGCGCGGATGAAACTGACAGCAACGGCCGCCCGATTCCGACAATGGCCGGCAGAAATCGGCGGGCACGTCCGAACAGCCGAACCCGTCCGTGAGCAGCGACACCGTCACTCCACGCCTGATCGCACGGAGCAGCGCGTCACGCACCTGCGTCCCGGATTCGTCGGCAGCGAAAATGTAGAACAACAGCCGAATATTGTGCTGAGCTGCGTCGATCAGCTCGACCAGGGTTCGGAGCCGTTCCGGCCCCTCGGTGATCAGCCGCAGCTGATCCTCGCCGACCGCCATCCGCACTGGGTGTTGATCGTAATCGGACCGGGTCGCCATCGCGTCACAGTGACGCTGCCGGCGCGGCGGCGCAAGCAGGCCGTCTTTCTTGACTCTGCGCCCCTCGCCACCTATCTCGCGCCACTTCCCGGACAGGCTTTCCAAAGAATGCGGAGCGGCTGATGGCGCGCGTGACAGTTGAAGATTGTGTCGACAAGGTCTCGAACCGGTTCGACCTCGTGTTGCTCGCCGCGCAGCGGGCGCGCCAGATTTCCGGGGGCGCCGAGCTGACGATCGACCGCGATCGTGACAAGAATCCGGTGGTTGCTCTGCGCGAGATCGCCGACCAGACTGTGCGTCCGCCTCACCTCCAGGAGGCGATCGTTGCCAGCCTGCAGCGCATCCAGGTTGATGAAGAGGACGAGACGGATGAGCTCGCCTCGCTTAGCGAATCTGCCGAGGCGCTTCGCCTGACCGCTGCCGCTCCCCCGCGGCCGAGCCCGAGCGGCAACGATTACGAATAACGCGTAATCTCTTGCATCCCGGCATGGCTCACCCCCAATTAGGGCCGTGCTTCGCCAATATGAGCTGATCGAGAAGGTTCGCGCCTACGACCCCGACGCTGACGAGGGGTTGCTCAACCGCGCCTACGTTTTCTCGATGAAGGCTCACGGCTCGCAGACGCGAGCCTCGGGCGACCCCTATTTCAGCCATCCAATCGAAGTGGCGGGAATTCTCACCGACCTGAAGCTGGACGACGAGACAATCGTCACGGGCATCCTTCACGACACGATCGAAGATACGGTCGCCACTCCGGAAGAGATCACCCGCCTGTTTGGCGAGAACGTCGCCCGCCTGGTCGACGGCGTCACCAAGCTCAGCAAGATCGAGGCTCAAACCGACAATGAGCGGGCCGCGGAGAATCTGCGAAAGTTCCTGCTCGCCTTGTCCGACGACATCCGCGTGCTGCTGGTCAAGCTCGCCGACCGGCTGCACAACATGCGCACGCTGGACCACATCAAGTCCGAGGAGAAGCGCCGCCGCATCGCGCGCGAGACGATGGATATCTATGCGCCGCTGGCGGAGCGCATCGGCATGTACGAGATCATGAAGGAGATGCAGACCCTCGCCTTCCGTGAGCTGGAGCCGGATGCGTACGCCTCGGTGATGCGGCGCCTGTCGCAATTGAATGCGCAAGGCGGCGATCTGGTCAGTCAGATCGGACTTGGGCTCAAACTGTTCCTCGCCGATCATGGCCTCAAGGCGGAGGTCACCGGGCGGGAAAAGAACCCTTATTCGATCTGGAAGAAGATGGCCGAGCGGCACATCAGCTTCGAGCAGCTGTCGGACGTGATGGCCTTTCGGGTGATCGTCGACGAGGTCGAGGATTGCTACGAGACGCTTGGCCTGATCCACTGCCGCTGGCCGATGGTCCCCGGCCGGTTCAAGGATTTCATCTCGACGCCAAAACGCAACGGCTATCGCTCGTTGCACACCTCGGTGATCCACGATTCCAAGATGCGGATCGAGATCCAGGTGCGGACTCGCGCGATGCACGAACAGGCGGAGCGCGGCCTGGCCGCGCACTGGGCCTACAAGGAAGGGCGTCCGGGCGAGGACCTGCACGTCCCGTGGATCGAGGACCTGGTCGAGATCCTCGACCATGCGGCCAGCCCCGAGGAGTTGCTCGAGCACACCCGCCTGGCGATGTACCAGGACCGCATCTTCGCCTTCACGCCCAAGGGCGAGTTGATCCAGCTGCCCAAGGGGGCGACCCCGGTTGATTTCGCTTATGCCGTTCACACGGCGCTTGGCGATCAGACGGTTGGAGCGAAGGTCAATGGTCGGCTGGTGCCGCTGCGCACCTTGCTTGAAAATGGGGATCAGGTCGAAATCCTGACCTCGAAGGGGCAGCATCCCCAACCGTCGTGGCTGCGGTTCGTGGTGACCGGCAAGGCGCGCTCCAGCATTCGCCGCTTCGTTCGCCATAAGGAAAAGGACGAGACGATCTCTCTCGGCCGCAAGATCTTCGACGAGATTGTCGAGCGCTTGCCGGTGCCGGTTGGCCGGGAGTCGCTCGAGCGCGCAATCAAGCGCCTGAAGGTCGATGACGAAGAAGCGCTGATGATGGCTATCGCGCGCAAGCGCATCACGGACGACGATTTGATGGAAGCGCTGATCCCCGGCTCAACCGGCAGCGACGTCAAGCTCAAGGCTCCGCCGCAGCGGACGGCCATTTCGATCAAGGGCCTCACTCCGGGCGTGGCCTATCATCTCGCGCTTTGCTGTCATCCCATTCCCGGGGACCGGATCGTCGGGTTGCGCCGCGAAGATGAGGAGATCGAGGTCCACACCATTGGGTGCGACCGCCTCGCCAGCGGCACCGATGCCGACTGGCTCGACCTTGCGTGGGGCGATCAGTCGGACGGCGGAACGGCACGGCTGCTGATCGTGGTGCGCGACATCCCCGGCGCTTTGGGGGTCATGGCGGGGATTCTCGGCGCGAAGGGGGCGAACATCGTCAATCTCGCGCTCACCCATCGCGATGGCAGCTTCCATACCTTCCAGATCGAGATCGAAGTTCACGACCTCGCGCACCTTCACGCCACGCTTGCTGCTCTCAGAGCGTCGGACCAGGTGTCGAGCGCCGAGCGGATCTAGTCCTTCTTCGCCGCCAGTGCCGCGAGATCGGCGGGCTTGAGTTCGACGCTTTCGCCGCA
>CBFGZJ010000253.1:0-3129 GCA_965653215.1 uncultured Sphingomonas sp.
GGTGACGCGGAACTGCGAGAAGGCCTCCACCGTGCGGCCGGGGAACAGCTCGCCGAGGTGGGCGCGGATCATCGCCGAGCATTCAATGTGCCATCCGGGGCGACCCCGGCCCCACGGGGAGTTCCAGCCGACCACGCCTTTCTCGCTCGGCTTCCACAGCACGAAGTCAGCCGGATCCCGCTTGTAGGGCGCCACTTCGACCCGCGCGCCCGCAAGCATCGCATCGCGATCCCGGCGCGACAGGATGCCGTAGTCCGGGTCCGACGGCACATGGAACAGCACATGCCCTTCGGCCTCATAGGCGTGGCCAAGCTCGATCAGCCGCTCGATCATCGCCACCATCGCCGGGATTTCGGCGGTCGCGTGCGGGGCGACGGTGGGCGGAGCGACGCCGAGCGCGGCCATGTCGGCGAGGTAATGGGCTTCGTAGCGGTCGGTGATCACCGCAGGTTCCACCCCTTCTGCGTCGGCGGCGGCAATGATCTTGTCGTCAACGTCGGTAACGTTGCGGGCATAGACCAAACTGTCCGCACCATATTCATGCCGGATCAGGCGAGCGAGCGTGTCGAACACCACAGCCGGCCGGGCATTGCCGATGTGCGCGCGATTATAGACCGTCGGCCCGCACACATACATGGTGATCCGGTTCGTATTGGCCGGGACGAACGGGCGCTTCTCCCGCTCAAGCGTATCGTACAGCCGGATCATGCCGTCACCTCGCGGCTGCGCCGCCGCTCTTCCGCCCAGCGCACGATCGAGCGGCTGGTGGCGTTGAGCAGGGGGAAGGTCCGCGACGTGGCCATCCACTCCGGCCGCTCCGCATCGGCCCCATAGGTGAGGTCCGTCGCCAGATTGGCGAGCAGGAACAGGAAGGTCGCCACGATCAAGCCCTTGAGCATGCCAAAGCCACCGCCCAGCAGCCGGTCGACCGGACCAAGGACGGAGCGACGTGAAGCCCCTCCGATCGCCTTCGCAAGCAATTTGACCGCGATGTAGACCGGGATAGACAGCAAAGCGAACGCCAGCACCCAAGCCCCTGCACCATTACCGACGATCCCCGACAGCGAGTCAGTCAGGCCGGTATGGAACAGCTTGAGCGCCACAATCGCCGCAACCCACGCCAATAGCGACAAGGCCTCATGGACGAACCCGCGAACAAAGCCGATCATGGCTCCGCCGCCGAGCAGGATCAGCACCAGGATGTCGAGCGCGGTCATTCCGCCAGCGCGCTAGCCGAGGGGAAGCCGTCCGACAATCATCATCACCGGCCGAGCATCTTGTCCACCAGCTGGCCCACTGATCCGAACCGTTCGAGGCGGACTGCGTCCGATTCGATCCCCGCGGGGACCCAGGCGCGCTCAAAGCCGAGCTTGGCCGCTTCCTTGAGCCGAAGCGCGGCGTGTGCGACCGGCCTCACCTCCCCGGACAACGCGATCTCGCCAAAAGTGAAGCAGTCGACCGGAACCGGCCGCTCCGACAGCGCCGACACGAGCGCGGCCGCAACTGCCAGATCCGCCGCCGGATCGGACAGGCGATAGCCCCCGGCGACGTTCAGATAGACTTCGGAAGTGGCGAAGCTCACCCCACAGCGCGCCTCGAGCACCGCAAGGATCATCGCCAGCCGTCCACTGTCCCAGCCGACCGCCTGCCGACGCGGCGTAGCGCCACTCGCCAGCCGCACGGTCAGCGCTTGGATCTCGACCAGCACTGGCCGCGTCCCCTCGAGAGCCGGGAACACGCTGGTGCCGCTGACCGCCTCCGACCGGCTGGTCAGAAACAGGACGGACGGATTGGGAACTTCCGTCAGGCCCGCTCCGTCCATAGCGAAGACGCCGATCTCGTCGGTCCCACCGAACCGGTTCTTGATGGCGCGAAGGATCCGATACTGGTGGCTGCGCTCGCCTTCGAACGCGAGCACGGTGTCAACCATATGCTCGAGCACGCGGGGGCCGGCGATGTTGCCATCCTTGGTGACATGGCCGACCAGCACAACGGCCGTCCCCTTTTCCTTGGCGAACCGGACCAGTTCCTGCGCCGAGGCGCGCACCTGGCTGACCGTGCCGGGCGCACCTTCGATCAAATCTGAATGCATCGTCTGGATCGAGTCGATGACGACAAAGGCGGGCGGCTGCTCTGCAAGCGTCGTCAGGATGTCGCGCACCGAGGTCGCCGCCGCCAACCGCACCGGAGCGGTCCCGAGCCCTAGCCGAAGCGCTCGCATCCGCACCTGATCGGCAGCTTCCTCGCCCGAGACATAGACTGCGCTGTGGCCGGAGGTGGCGATCCGTGCCGCCACCTGCAGCAACAGGGTGGACTTGCCGACACCTGGATCACCGCCGATCAGGGTGGCCGAGCCGGGAACGATCCCACCACCGGTAGCGCGGTCGAACTCACTGATCCCCGTGGCGATCCGCGGCGGCAGCGCGACGTCGGATTCAAGCCCAACTAGAGGGATGGATCGCCCGCCGCTGGACAGGTCATGGCGGGCAGCGAACGCCGTCACCACTGCCGCGCTTTCCTCGACCAGCGTGTTCCACTCCGCGCAATCGGCGCATTGGCCCTGCCAGCGGGGCGAGACCGACCCGCAAGCCTGGCAAACAAATCGGGTCTTCGCCTTGGCCATTGCGGGAACGATTAGCGGATCGCCTCGCTTTGGCTAGTAGGCGATCCATCCGCCAGGCACGCAAGGGGCATCGTGAAATCCGTTCAATTGCGACCGAAGCCCAAGCTGATTAGTTGCACGCCGTGATCATTCCCGCCCCCTTGAGAGTCCCGGCGTACCGCGCCTACTGGGTCGCGCGCCTGCTCTCGACCATCGGCCAGATCGCGATGGTGATCGTCATCGGCTGGCAAGTCTATGACATTGCCCGCGATTCCGGGATGAGCCCACGCGACGCGGCGCTCCAGCTCGGCATCGTCGGGCTGATCCAGTTCGTGCCGCTGTTCGCACTGACCCTCGTAACCGGGTGGGCGGCGGACCATCTTGACCGGCGCTGGGTCGGCAGGGGCGCGATCGCGCTCGAGCTGGTGTGCGCCGCAAGCCTCGGTTGGCTGACCTGGTCTGGAGCGATCAGCCTGCCGTGGCTGTTCTTCATCGCCGCCTTGCTTGGAGTGGCGCGCGCGTTCGCC
>CBFGZJ010000254.1:0-3098 GCA_965653215.1 uncultured Sphingomonas sp.
TTTAGCATAACTGGGTCCGCGAGGTTGGCAGCTGCACGCGCGGTTGCCGCCGTAGCTTTTCGTTCCAGGGTTGATTACCAGCGGCGCTCGACCCCAACGACGGCAATCGCGAGCGCTCTGAATGAGAATTGGCTATCTGGCGCGGCGACCTATTCCGTCGGAGAATGCTCACAGCGTCCAAATCGTCAAAATGTGCGAGGGCTTCGCGTCTGGAGGTCATCAGGTTGCGCTATTTGCAACGGCTGGGAACGCACCTGCAGAGACGGTTTACGAGAGGTATGGCGTACGCCCGAGCTTCACCATCAAAGTGCTAGCCAAATGGCGAGGCGGAGAGGCTCGCTGGCCCTTCATCTGGCATCTGCTCGCTACCCGCGAATTCCATCGGAGCGATATCTGCTTCGGTAGAGATGTGACCGCGCTCGCAGTCGCTGGGCTGCTCGGCAAACCTGTTGTGTTTGAAGTCCATAGATTGCCCCGGGTTGGTACAAAGCGGCATCGCCTGTTGGCCAAGCTGTTCGCACGTAGGAACTTTTCTCACCTGGTGTGCGTGACCTCCTCCTTGGCGGAGCGATGCAGAACGGAATTTCCAATGCTCCGCGATAAGCTGATCATGGTCGAGCCGAATGCTGCGTCCGAGCTAGCGGACGCCGCAGACCTGCCATCATGGCCGGGCAGACCCGGGCATCTCCAGGTTGGTTTCGTGGGGCGCCCCTATCCGGGTAAAGGGATTGAGATCATGGCTGCGGCGGCCACGGCTCTGCCAGATGCCGACTTCCACATCGTGGGCGCCACTCGTGCGGACGTGAGTTGGGTATCAAGTCCAATGCCGGAGAACCTTCATTTCCACGGTTATCAGCCGCACGGTTCCCTGCCGGCATTTTATCGCCGGTTGGATATCGCCGCGGCCCCCTATGGCGATGAAGTCTTCAACGCGAGCCAGGAAGAAAGTGCGGCGATCACTTCACCCCTGAAGCTTCTCGAATATATGGCAGCCGGACTGCCGATCGTGGTCTCCGATCTGCCGGGAGTTCGCGACATCCTGGACGGCGACAATGACTGCGCGGTCGTGATTCCGCCGGGCGACCATCAAGCGTTCGTTGAGGCGATCGAACATCTGAAGCGGAACCCGCAGGTTGCCCAAGCGCGCGGGCAGGCAGCTCGGCGAAGGTTTGTCGCAAGGCACACCGTCGAGGCAAGGGCTAAGCGCGTGCTCGCTCCGCTCCGCGGAACGCGCTTGGAAAAGTCCGATGCCCCGGAGCAATAAGAATGGGTTGCTGGTACGAAGAAGTCCGTTCAAGGCCGTGGCTAGGTAATTGATTACGGACCACCGATGCACCCGATCGTTCACATTGGCTATCCCAAGACAGCGTCTACGTGGTTCCAGGAAGATGTATATCCTCATGTAACGAGCCATCAATTTGTACCACCTGCAATCGTGCGACAAAGTCTACTCACTCCGCATGCATTCGACTGGGATGCGGAGGAAGCTCGCGCAAGACTCTCTTCTTCCGCAGGGCTACCGCCGGTAATCTGTGAAGAAGAACTTACCGGATATATTCACAACGGTGGTTTGAACGGCCACCTTACCGTGGCGACGGCACATAGGATACGAGACATCTTACCGGATGCTCACATAGTTATTTTCATTCGCTCGCAAGTCGAGATGATCAACGCAGTTTACTTGCAATATGTTCGTGGCGGCGGAACGTTTGGGCCTGATCGCTACCTCTACCCACACTGGTACTTGCGAGGACATCTAGCTAAACCACACAAAGTCCCGCGCTTTTCATTCACCTACTTCGAATACGATCGGCTAATCAGCTGTTACGATTCGTTGTTCGGGTCGGGTAATGTGCATGTTTTTCTTTATGAAGAACTACGCAATAACCGCGACGAAGTGCTGGCAGAAGTGTTAGCTAAAACAGGATTGTCGTTGAGGACGGACTGCATCTCGCAAGGCCGCCGCAATGTGTCCTACTCTCCAGCTATTGTCCGTTTAGCCCTATTAATGAACAAGATGACCGTGCGTGATGTTCTAGACAAGCGAGCCCTTTTGAACTTCAAGCGCTGGAACTCACGGCGAAAGAAGATATTGGAAAGCCTAAATGCTAGTGGCCGCTTCGGGAGACCTTCCACACCTCAACAGACATTTGGAGACAACCTCGCCCAGACTATTGCGAATCGATTCCGACGGAGTAACAGCCGTTTGAAGCGATTGCGGCCAGATCTGAGATTAGATTACTGGAACTATCCCGTTTTAGAGAACGATGAAGATTTCTGATCCTACCGCCCGTTGCCGCGCCAGCGCTGGATCGTGCGCTGGATGATCCCGTCCTCCCCGCCGGTTTCGCGCCACAGTTCGGCGAAGCTCGGGTCCGACGATGCCGGACGCTTTTCCGGCTCCAGGTCATCGAAGCGGACGCGGATCGGGATCGCGACGCCTTCTCCGCAAACAATGCATTCGCGGTTGCGCAGCGCCGGGATCGCATCGAGGAAGCCGCGCGCGCCCTCCGGCATTGCGGCCCGGACGCAGGCCTGGTCGCGGTCGTTGTTGAGACGCATGCTCACGATCGTGCCGCACTGTGACAGCACGCCCTCGGCAAGGTCGGACGGGCGCTGGGTGATCAGCCCGAGGCTGACGCCATATTTACGGCCTTCCTTGGCGATCCGCTCGAGGATCTTGCGGACGGCCTGACCACGGCTGTTTTCGTCCTTCGGAACGTAGCGGTGCGCTTCCTCGCAGACCAGGAGCAGCGGCCGCTGCGCCTCGGTTCGCGACCAGATCGCATAGTCGAACACCATCCGCGCCAGCACCGAGACCACGACGGATGTGATGTCGGACGGTACGCCGGAGACGTCGACGATGGAGATCGGGCGGCCATTGGCCGGCAGACGGAACAGTTTCGCAAGGAAGCTGCCCATCGAATCCGATACCAGCATGCCGGAGAACATGAAGGTGTAGCGGGGATCGGCCTTGAGTTCGTCGAGCTTGTTCTTCAGCCGCGCATAGGGCGTGGTGTCGCCCGCGCGGTCGAGCTTGCCCATCTCGTTGACGATGATGCCGTTGAGGTCGGTCAGCAGGTAGGGAATCGGCGAAT
>CBFGZJ010000255.1:0-3043 GCA_965653215.1 uncultured Sphingomonas sp.
GCCGCGCCGCCGGGTCGAAGCGATCGTTCATGGCCGAAAGCTCAGCCGCCGACGGCGCTTCGGCGAAGATCCCGGGCGCGGGTCAGGATGATGTCTTCCAGCTTTTGGACGGTGGCCGCCGAAACCGGTGCGTCGACCCAAACGCCGTTCTGGTTGACCTGCCGCGAGGCCGCCACACGCAGCGCATCGGCGCGCAGATCCTGATCGAGGATTGAAGCAGTCAGCTTGACGCGCTCGCCGGGAGAACGCGGGTTCGCGTACCAGTCGGTGACGATCACGCCGCCATTGCTGTCCGCCTGGACCAGCGGAGCAAACGACAATGTGTCGATCGCCGCCCGCCACAAATAGGTGTTCACGCCGATGGTCGTGGTCCGTGACGGCGCCGTTCCGCGCGGAATCTCCTGGTTGCTGGAGCAGGCCGGAGCGACCAGCGCCAATGAGACCAGCGCAATGAGTTTCGGAGACAGGCGGGCCATCGAATTTTTCCTGACTGGGAAGAATGTGAAGGGGGTTATAGAAGCTGTCCTGCCTGCCGCAAGCATCTTGCGAACGAGCGCCGGAGGGGCCGTATCGGGTGACTTTGTGGAGTCGCTGCAACACGGCTCGGGCGATTTGTATCGCATGTGGAATTTGGCGGAAGTCCGGCCTATATGCGACTCAACAGTGGGAGGTTGACGGTGTCCGCGGTCGAGTGGAATCGGGGGAAGCTGATCGGCGCGCTTGTCGCGGCGGGTCTGCTGCTGCCTTCCGCAATCGCCTTTGCGGCTGATGGCGGGAAAGCGCGTCCGCCGGCAATCACTCTCAGCACGGACAGAATCTCCACCTTCACTCCGGCCAACGCCGATCCTCGCCTCGCGGCGGAATTTGCCGGCCGTACCCCGGTTCCGGGTGACTTCAAGTTCACGCCGGCGCCGAGCAGTAAACGGCCCTCGCAGGTCCGCGTCGCGATTAGGGCGCGCGCTGCAACTCCGGGACAGGCGGCGGCACGGGCGGCGGATCTCGCGTCATCGAATTCGCCGGTCACGGCGCTCACGCCGACCAGCTACAACCTAGGGGTTTCAGTGGGTTGGCGGCGATTTGCGATCGCTGGCGACGTCGCCGAAGTGCGCAGTGGAAACCCCGCCGTCGGCAAGCGCGAAGGCGCGGTGGTTGCCGTCAGCTATTCGCTCAACAACCGGTTGACCGGCCGGGTCGCAGCGAGCGCCGACCGCAATCGCGGTGGCCAATTGGGAGCACTCGCAGGACCGGACAATTATGCGGTCGATGTGGGCGGCGCCTATAATCTTTCGCGCAACATCGCCGTGACTGGCGGAGTGCGTTACCGGGTCGAGCGCGACCGCGCGTCGACACTGGCCGACCAGCGGCGTGACAGCCAGGCGGTCTACGTCGGGACCGCGTTCAAGTTCTAATCCGCTGCCAGGCGTCGATCCCCGCCCAACCGTAAAAGCCCAGCCCGCGCAAAGTCCGGAAGCGGCGCGCGTCCACACCGCCCAGAGCATAGACCCGCACAGTGCCAGCCAGCCTGATCAGCGCTGCTGCCCGCATTCGGGGCATCGGCGCTGTGCCCGGATGTGAATTGGTCGGGAACATTGGCGAGAGGAAGATGGCACTGACCCGCTGACCCAGTGCCCGGCGCAACTCCGCGGCGGAGTGGACCGAAGCACTGAACGTCAGCATTGAGCGATGGCGGTCGCGATTGTGGACCCAGTGCGCGCCCGCCGCCTTCGCGATCTCCTCGCTGCCAGCGACCCCGACGCGCAGGCCACGGCTGTGGCCGAGATGGACGATCTTGCGCGCCAACGCCAGTCGCTCCGGCTTTGTCGATCCGTAATGGCGGACGATTACGCCTGCCCCCCGCGGCAATCGTCCGACCGCCGTGAACAAGCCATCGCCCATTCGCTCATCCGTCATCAACCAGCAGACCGGCAGGGAAATCTGGCGAGGGGACATCGGCCTTCCTATAGCAGCCACGATGAGCGATTCCCCAACCCTTCGGCTGACCCGGATCCGAGACGGGATCGCTGTCGCCGCGAAGATGGCGGGTCGCGATCCGGCCGGAGTTGAACTGGTCGCGGTTTCGAAGACTCGCGGCGCGGATGAGATCGAGCCGCTGATCGATGCTGGACACAATGCGTTCGGAGAAAGCCGGGTACAGGAGGCGCTAAGCAAGTGGCCGAAGCTTCGCGAGCGCCACCCTGGTGTGCGGCTGCACTGCATTGGCCGGCTTCAATCGAACAAGGCTGAAGAAGCGGTCCAGCTGTTCGACGTCATCCATTCCGTTGACCGACTGTCGCTGCTCGACGCGCTCACTCGCGCATCAGAAAAGACGGGCCGGACTCCGCACATCTATGTGCAGGTGAATGTCGGCGTGGAGGAGCAGAAGGGCGGCGTGGCAGTCGCGGAGCTTGGCGGGCTTCTGAGTGAGCTTCGTTCAAGCCCGCTGCCACTTGCAGGTCTGATGTGCATCCCGCCGCTCGACCAGGAACCAGGCCCTTATTTCGCGCTGCTGGCGAAGCTTGCCGATGAGCATGGAGTGGGAGGTCTTAGCATGGGCATGTCGGGGGATTATCGTACTGCCGTGATGATGGGAGCCACTCTCGTCAGGGTCGGAACCGCATTATTCGAGGATTGAGCCTAGTCGAGGTGGCCGCTTTTGACGCGCTTGGTCGCGATGTAGTCGGCGTTGTGCGGATTGGTCGGCAGATGGTGCGAAACCCGCTCAACGACCGTGATCCCGGCCCCTTCTAACCCGCGGACCTTCGCCGGATTGTTGGTCAGCAGGCGAACCGCCTCGATCCCAAGCCCGCGCAGCATTGCGGCGGCCAGTGTGAAGTTGCGCACATCATCGGGGAACCCCAGCCGGCGATTGGCCTCGACGGTATCAAGGCCGCGATCCTGCAACTGATAGGCGCGCAGCTTATTCGCCAGGCCAATTCCTCGACCCTCCTGCCGCAGGTAGAGCAGGATGCCGCTGCCCTCAGTGGCGATCAGGCGCAGCGCCTCGCGCAGTTGAGGCCCACAATCGCACTTCAATGAGCCGAAC
>CBFGZJ010000256.1:0-3043 GCA_965653215.1 uncultured Sphingomonas sp.
AGTCAGGATTATCCAGGATTCGCGAGTTGAGTTCGGGCGAGAGATCATGCTCGTCCATATATTCAAACAGCTGGCGTCCGACGGAGCCGGGCGGATAGTGCCGGAGATCCTCCTTGGTGTACCGCGAGACGAACGCCTCGCTGAGCCAGCGGTCGAATGCAGGATTGCGGCGGCGTTCCTCGGTCACGAGCCGCTCGGCGTGCTCGATGTCACGAACCTCATCCATCGCCTGCATAAGTGTTGGAAGACCGAACAGCAGCGGATAATCATGGCCATTGCGGCGAAGGCTCTCGGTTGTGACCCACTCGCGGATGCGCGAGTCATTCAGCCAGCGGGAGGAGCTGACAAGGACGCTGCTTTCGGTCTGAACCACGCGGCGGCCATTCAAATAGAAGACTGGACTTCCGCCTGTGATCTCCTCTGCCGGGGTACCGGCACGGCTCGCGGTTTCGTCCGCTAATTCCGACGCCGTTTCGGTCGGATTCAGTCGCTCGGTCATGCCGTCTCCTGGTCGCAGGTCGCTGCCTGCTTGGCGAAAAATAATCGGCTTACCAATGCCTTGCAAGGCAACAGCGTTCCGCTGCTCCTCAGTCGAGGTTCGCCTGACCCCCGTCGAGCGGAATGGTCGCTCCCGTGAGATATGAAAATTCGGGCGCGCACAACGCGACGAGGGCTTCGCCAATGTCGGATTCAGGATCACCAACACGCCCGATCGGGATCGTCTTGAAGAATTCCTCGGCCTCCTTCGGCCGGCTCTCGATCCACTGCTTGAGGCCCGGCGACATGGCGTGGGGCGCAATTGTCAGCACCCGGATGCCATCGCGACCCCATTCGGCCGCTGCTGCCCGGCTCATCACCCGGGTCATTGCCTTGACCCCGCCGTAGCAGCCGTAGCCGCCCATATCCCAGCGCACGCTGGCGGAACTGGTGAAGTTGAAGATGACGCTCTCCCCGCTCTTGGCAAGGTGCGGGTGACAGGCCTTCATCATCCGGAAGGTCGCAAGGGGGCCAGTTTCGTAACCGGCCGCCAGAGCGTCTTCAGTCACATCGAGGAGCTTCCCGAGGGGAGCTTCCTGCGCATTATTGAGGAGGATGTCGATCCGCCCAAGCCTGGATGCGACCTGGTCGGCGGTATTGTTGATCTGCTCCAAGCTGCGAACGTCGAGCACGAACCCTTCGGCCTTGCCCCCGGCCGCGCGGATGTCGTCAACGACCTGGTCCACCTTGTCCTGACTTCGGCCTGTCGCAGCGATGGTCGCGCCCCGCTTGGCGAATGCGAAACAGGACCCACGGCCGATTCCGCCGCCAGTGGCGCCGGTGACCAGCACGACTTTTCCGTTCAGTGACCATGCCATCCGTAGCTCTCCTGATTATCGGTCGTTAGAGGGTATGATCGAGCACCGCGCGCGTAACTTGGCCGGACTTGAGCGCGGTGATGGCGTCCTCGAATTCGGCGAGCGGCCAGACTTTGGTAACCTGAGTGCTGAGGTCGATGCGCCGCGATCGGGCGAGCTCAATCAGTTCCGGATAGTCCCGGTCGGGAGACGCTCCGCCGTTTAGCGCTCCGATGATCTCTCGCCCGAAGGTGATTGTGTCGAGGCTGACGCTGGCGCGGCTCCCAGGCTTTGACAACCCGATCAGAACCACGCGGCCCCCGCGTTTCGTCGCTTCAATTGCGACTTCGGATGCCATCGGAGCCCCACTGCACTCGATGGCTACGTCGATGGGATCAAAGGCCTCGTGGATCGCGTGGATCATCCCTTGGGCATCAAGACTTCGGGACATCAGCAGGAAGCGCTGAGCGCCCGCGGTGATGGCGACCTGTTCCTTGTCCGGATTGACATCCACGGCCATCACCTCCGCACCGGCGAGGGCGGAACCGTTGATCGCATTCACCCCGATCCCGCCGACGCCGATCACGACCACGCGATCACCGCTCCTGACGCGGCCGAGATGCCGAGCGGCGGAGTAGCCGGTCGAAACCGCGCAGCCGATCAGCGCCGCTTGCTCCGGTGGCAAGTCGCCAGTCCGGTAAAGCTGGCTGGTCTTTGCGACGATCTCCTCCGCGAAGGAGGAAACGTTGGAGAAGGAATAGGTTGGCCGGCCGGCCCAGGTAAACGGTTGCTGGGGGTTGAGCCCCCAAGCTTGGTCGCAATTAATCGGCTCTCCGCGAAGACATTCCCGGCATTCGCCGCAAGGCGTCTGCGTGCCGACCATCACCCGTTCTCCGACCGAGAAATCCGACACTTCCGGACCGACTTCGATGATTTCTCCGGCAGCTTCATGTCCAAGCACCACCGGCGTTCTGATCATCTTGCTGTCGACCATGTTCAGGTCGCTGTGGCAAATGCCCGAGCGGAGCAGCTTGATCTTGACCTCACCCGCCGCCGGTGCGCGGACCTCGAGCGCGTCGGTCAGTTGTAAACGCTCGCCGTCGAACACAATCCCACGCATCACCGACTCCTCACCTTACCCTACAGGTTGGTGGGTTCGGCACAATCAGGCGACTGGATCGATAATCTGATTTTTCGTTCTATAGCTCCGTTGCCCCGCCAAACCGCAGGAAGTGCTCATGAAGTCCCGCGCCGCCGTTGCATTTGAAGCAAAGAAGCCGCTCGAGATCGTCGAGGTTGATCTTGAAGGACCAAGGCTCGGAGAAGTGCTGGTCGAGATCATGGCCACCGGTATCTGCCACACCGACGCCTACACCCTCGACGGGTTCGATTCCGAAGGCATTTTCCCCTCGATCCTCGGCCATGAGGGTGCGGGGATCGTTCAGGAGGTCGGGCCGGGCGTGACTTCGGTCAGGCCGGGAGATCATGTGATCCCGCTGTACACACCGGAGTGCCGCCAGTGTAAGTCATGCCTCAGCGGCAAAACGAACTTGTGCACCGCGATCCGCGCTACCCAAGGCAAGGGACTGATGCCGGACGGGACGAGCCGCTTCCGCTGCGAGAGCGCGTTGAGCAACTTCGTAGCTGAAGCCGGCGGGGTCGTAGTCGGGGCGGAGCTTGTGGAGCAGCGGCGTGGCGACGCGCCAGGC
>CBFGZJ010000257.1:0-3040 GCA_965653215.1 uncultured Sphingomonas sp.
GCCGATCGGCTGGTGCTGGTCGAGAATGGGCGTGCGCAGGATTACGCCGGCAGTATCGATGACTACATCGACTTCATTCTGGGCCGCAATCAAGGTGCGGCGGCAACGGCTTCAAAGCAGGCCAGGACCGACCGCAAGTCCGCCGCCAAGGCTCGCGAGGAGTCACAGGCCCTGAGGCGGGAGGCCTCCGCGGCAGAAGCGGAAAGCGCGCGTCTCTCGGCGCAATGTTCGGCAATCGATCGCGCCATGTTCGACCCGGCCAGCGCCGACGCCGAGCTTGCGGCCCTGCCGATGAGCGAACTGCTGCGACGGCGCGCAAAACTCTCCGCCGAGCTCAAAGCCGCGGAAGCACGCTGGCTCGAGGCGAGCGAACAATTGGAGTTGCGGGCGGCCTGACCAGCATCAATCCCAGTGAGCATTGAGTACGTTATACCGGCAGTGGATAGTCGGCTGCGACTTCTTGCCCACGTCCATCCGACCGATAATCCGCCTCATGAGGCTAAGCGGCGGCATCTTGTAGAAAGTCATAACTCTACTGTTTCTCTGGATCTTTTTTCGCAAAGAGGCACATTTCGTTCTGCTATATCAAGCAGCAAATTGAATGGCATATCAGGCAAAGGATGCTGCAAATTCAACTTCTGCATGACCTTTTCATGGCATAACGATCGAACATCTTGCTCCGTCATTTTGTTGTACCGTTTTCGCCAGTGACGTAGCATCAGGCTGTCATAGGGAGTGATCTTCGGATAATCCGCGAAATCACGACGGAGTGTCTCGCTATCCTCAATCAATCGATCGAAAAGCATCGCCATAGCAAAATAGGGATAGATGCCGAATCGCGCGCCACCATTGGGCGAAACTGCCCATACGGGATTGTTGATCGGATAAATCCTTTTCGCTCCCCGCGCCGAAATCGGCTGATGCACAACATCGAGCATTTGTCCGCCTAACCGCGTGAGCTTCCCTTTCCATGATCGATCGAGTTCGTGAGAGAAGCGCATCGGTCGTCGCGGCGTGCGCCAATAACGGATCATCTCATCGCGCCAAGCGACACTGAGCGAGTGAGCTTTAATAGAGGCGAGGAACCAGTTCGCGCTTAATCGCTTTCGATGAGGATCATGAAAAGCGAAAAAGCCGCTCGGCATCAAAGCGGGCAGCCAGTTGTCCAAAGGCCTCAACGGTACGGTATAGGCATCCACCCATACGCCCCCCTCTTCCGCCAGCCGGTCGATACGCACTATGTTTGCGATGCCGTTCAAGGACATGTTTGCGGCATGAATTCCGAGTTCGCTCATCCGGGCTTCGACATCGGCCCATTCCAGAATTCTGACTTCCCACCCTGGATTCATCCGCGTCCACAGGTTCCAGCATCGAGTGATCGCATCGGGCGCGTTATTTCGGCCCTGATGCCAGTATCCGAAAATAACTTTGTTGAATGAACTGGTCATCTTCCTCTCCGATTCTGCTCTTAGTCGTGACGGAGGATGTAACGTTAGTGGAAGCCCCAATAATCGGCTGTAATTTGTTTCGGTGACGTGAATTCCACAGTAGGTTACGGACATCGCATCAGGGATCGAATTAGACAAGGCATGGCATTCCAGGCGCAGCCGACGCCAGCGTTCAATATTTAGGAGCAGTCGCTCACCTCGTATCGAAACGGGTAGCTAATGGCGGCGGTTGAGCTATGGTGGCTAGATCGGTCATCCGCCGGGCAGGACCGACCGCCGCAGTTGCTTGAGATGATCGAGTTGTTCGCGGGGGCAGTCGAGGATGGGCCCCACGATCCGCGCCGACCCATTGGGTGAGCAGCCTGCGGACCAGATTGTCCGCAGTTTTCTGTTATTTAGTGGCGTGTTGAGGGCCGCTATGGATCATCGGGAAACAGCAAATTGGCGGAGCGGGAGGGATTCGAACCCTCGATACGGTTTTGCCGTATACTCACTTTCCAGGCGAGCGCCTTCGACCACTCGGCCACCGCTCCGCATTGTCCTGGATGCGGCCATTTAGGGGTGCTCGCCCGCAGGAGCAAGCCGCTACCGCTTGCCGCATCCGCGACCGATCCCCTATTCGCCGAAGATGCTCAGTTCCCGGACATTCGGTCGCGCGCCGACGGCTGCGGAAATCGCGGACATCGCACGGCGATCGCTCGATGCGCTGAGCGAGCCGTTCGCCGCCCACCTCCAGGACATCGTCCTGCTGGTGGAGGAGCTTGCCGACGACGACACTCTTGCCGAATTGGATATCGACGATCCGTACCAGCTGACCGGCCTCTATCACGGCGTGGATATCGCGCGCAAAAGCAGCAGTGACAGCGGCGCTCTCCCCGACCGGATCATCCTCTATCGAAGCGCAATCCTGAATGAGTGGGCGGAAGGCGAAACCAGCCTCGAGCAGTTGGTGCATCACATCCTAATCCACGAGGTCGGCCATCATCTCGGGTTGAGCGACGCCGACATGCACCGGATCGAGCAGGAGCCTCGATGAGCGAGCTACTGCGGTTCGAAGGCGTCACCTGCATGCGCGGCGGGCGGCTGCTGTTCGAACAACTCGATTTGACGATTGGGCCGGGAGAGGCCGTGCTGGTGACGGGCCCGAACGGGTCCGGCAAATCGAGCCTGCTCCGAATCGCAGCCGGGCTGCTCCAGCCCGCCGCTGGCCAGGTCGAGCGAGGCGCCATCGCGTTAACCGATGACCATCTCGCATTGGACCGATCACTGCCACTGCGCGCAGCGCTCGCATTCTGGGCGAGGCTCGACGGCAGCAGCGAGTCCGTGGACACCGCGCTGGAGCAGGTTGGTCTTGATCGGCTCGGAGAGGTGCCGGTGCGGCTGCTGTCCACCGGCCAGGCCAAGCGCGCCCGCCTTGCGCGAGTCATCGCCTCTCAGACGCCGCTATGGCTGCTTGATGAGCCCGGCAACGGCCTCGACCAAGAGGGTATCGAACGGCTCAACGCCATCGTTTCCGGCCATCGGGCCCGCGGCGGCGGCGTGCTGGCCGCGTCCCACATTCCCCTCGGCGGAGACAATTGGACGGTGCTGGA
>CBFGZJ010000258.1:0-3022 GCA_965653215.1 uncultured Sphingomonas sp.
TCCTCCATCTCCATCAGGGGTCCGGAGCCCACCCCCGCGCAAGCGACGAGCAGATCGACGCGACCGAGTGTGGCGTCCACCTGCTCGAACAGATGGGCGAGGCCTGCTTTGCCAGACAGGTCGGCCGCGACTGTCATAGCCTGCCCGGATGCGACGAGTTCCCGATGCAAATCGTCGAGCTCAGACGCGGTCCGGTCGGTCAAGACCAGCCGCGCGCCGAGCTTAGCCATGCGTGCCGCGACCGCGCTGCCGACACCGCCAGCCGCGCCGGTGATCAGCACGCATCGCCCATCAAGAGTGTTGCCGTGCATCCGCCCGCGATTACTCCTGATCCTTGGTTCCCGTCCTGGAGATCCCTGCGCCTAACGCGTTTCCCATTGTTCGTTTCCGCGATCGTACGAACTTCGTCCGGGGTAAGCGCCGGCGAACATTCTTCGCAAAAAAAGGGGCGGAGGAGTTGGTCTCCTCCGCCCCCAAAGGCGTGAATTGCTGAACCGCTTATCCGCGCTCAGGCGCCGGTGGCGGTGGCGGCGGAGTTTCGACAGGCGGCGGTGGCGGCGGCGGCTCAACAGCCGGCGGCGGAGGCGGCGGAGGCGGAGGCGGTGGCGGTGGCGGCGGCGGGGTGAAGTTATAGACCAGGCTCGCCAGCACGCTATGGCTACGGAACTTGGTGTCGAGATCCGCGGACAAGTCGCCTTCGCTAACTTCATCGCTGATCTTGGTGCGGAAGTAGCGATACTTCAGGCCAACGTCGATGCGCGGCGTCACGGCGTAGCGGGCGCCAGCAATCAGCTGCCAGGCGAAGCTGTCGTTGCTGAGATCGAGGTCATCTGAAAGTTCGTCATCGACCTCGAGGCGCATCGTGCTTTGCGCGATTCCGATGCCTGGACCGGCATAGAAGCTGAAGCCATCCTCATTGCCGAAATCGACCAGACCGTTCGCCATCAGGGAAACGACTTTGGTTCTTCCGTCGGCGTCGATTTCGATGCTGTCCGATCCGTCGCCGAAGTCGAACGTCTGCTCGTACTCGTCGTGATTGGCTTTCTTCCAGCTCAGTTCGGCTTCGAGCCGGAACATGCCGAAGTCATAGCCGAAGATGAGGTCAAGATCGACGCCAGTGTTGTGATCGACCTCGAATTCCGCTTCCGGAGCTTCGGAGTCGTCGAAATCGACATCTATGTCGGAATCCTGCGCGAACAGGGCGCCGCCTTCCACTCCGAGATAAAAGGAATTGTCTCTCGCCATCGCGGGCGTAGCGATGGCTGTGGCGGCAACCGCCGCCAGTAAATAACGTCGCATTGGATTTCCCCTCCGTTGAAACCGTCAAGTGCGGCCGTCGTCGTGAATTCACCCCATCGGCCAGCACTCAACCTTATTCTGTTCGAGTGGCTTTGCCAGCACAAACTTCAGCGGCTTCAGGAGCAGCACTGCAGGGCCACGCCGGGAAATTAACCAGATACTTACCTTGAAGGGCCATCACCCGCTCATGACTCACGTCCTGACTTCGCCCGTTGGAGCGGCAGCGGTGCTGGCCGCCGTCATGGTGAGCGCGGCCCCGGCGATGGCTGCAAGCATTCCGCAATCCTCTGCATCGCCTCCGCTGTCGACGGTTGACGCCGATTGCCTGAGTCTTGCCATCTATTATGAGGCGCGGTCGGAAAGCAGGGAGGGCCAGGAAGCGGTGGCGCAGGTCGTGTTGAACCGGCTCCGCGATCCCGCTTACCCGAAGGACGTCTGCAGCGTCGTGTTCCAGGGGTCGCAGCGGCGGACCGGCTGTCAATTCTCGTTTACTTGCGATGGTTCGATGAGCCGGCTGCCAAAACGCGAGACGTGGAACCGCGCTCGGGAAATTGCGGCGGCCGTTCTGGCCGGGCGCAGCAGCGCCCTCGTCGGCAACGCGACGCACTACCACACCACCGCGATCAATCCTTACTGGTCGAGTTCACTGTCGAAGGTGGCGACGATCGGAGCGCATGTCTTCTACAGCAAGCCGGGGGCATCCGTCGCCTACGCCGGCGCGGTCCGCGAGGTGAGCATCGTCGTCGGCGTCATCCTCGGCCCGCGGGCGGAGCGGCAGCTCCGGCCGATGATCGACTTCGACCGCAGTGAGCGCGTCTTCCTGACCGTCGAGGGTGCCGCGAACGCCGGCGATGGCGCGCAGCTGACCGAGGTGGTCACTGTCCATCGCGGCTCCCTGCCGTCGGTTCGCTAGACCCCTCTGCCAGCGGGCAAGGGTACCCGGCGGTTCGACAAGCTCGTCCTATTTCTAAACGCTCAATCGCGGCGGGGCGCCGGTAAACTCAGATCCTTCGATCGCTCGCCGTGGCCAATCGGCAACGCTCCGCTTCGGCGCTCAAAAAACATGGTTAAGATGAATTTACCCGCTTGCGTCCTGCAACGGTTGAGGCACTATAGCTGGTAGCGAGAGCGGGGGAATGCTCAACAACTTGTGGTACGCGCCAGAGAGGCTTATCTCTGGCGGTGGACCCATGCGCCTTGGAATATCCCGGCTGTGGATATCGGGGATGAGCGTCAGAAAAGCCGTTGCTCGCGGTAGATTGCGACTAGGATGCTCAAACGGGCCCGAGTCGAACATTTGAAGAACAGGGCCTATATAAGGGCACTGGCATGGGACGGGAGCAGGCAATGGATTTCTCAACCGGAAACAATGTCCCTATCGATGATTCGGCGCCGGCTGAGGCCGCGCGTTCGTCGAAGACGATCGACTCGCGCGCCTTCCCGGTGACGACGGATTCCTCGCGGGATTCGCTGCTGACCGAGTTCGGCAAGGAGACGCTCAAGGACCGCTACCTGCTGCCCGGCGAATCTTACCAGGATCTGTTTGCCCGGGTCGCCTCGGCTTATGCCGACGACGCCGACCATGCGCAGCGGGTTTATGACTATATCTCGCGGCTATGGTTCATGCCGGCGACCCCGGTGCTGTCCAACGGCGGCACCGGTCGCGGTCTGCCGATCAGCTGCTACCTCAACAGCGTGTCCGACAGCCTGGAAGGCATTGTCG
>CBFGZJ010000259.1:0-3008 GCA_965653215.1 uncultured Sphingomonas sp.
GCATCTTGATCGCCTGCGCGACCTGCCGCGTGAGCTTGGGTTCGTCGCTATTGTCCTTGAGCAGCAACAACACCGCAGCATCTCCCAGCCCACGCAGCCCGGCAATCGTCAGCGCGACCGGCTCAGTCGGGAGGTGGGCAAGGCGCACTGCCAAGTCTCCCGACATGGCCGGCCCCCGCGCATTGCGCCGTACCGCGTCGGCCACCGCGGCCTTGTCTTCCTTAACCACCAGGTCGCCGGGGTAGACCGGGTGGCTGTCGCCAATTCCTCCGGCAGCTCGAAAAGCCTTGTTCATGGTCAGGAACCGTCCGTCGCGATCCACCAGTGCAAGGCCGATCGGGAGAATTTCGAGCAATTCCTGGACGTTGGACGTGCTGACGTTGGACCTGACCGCCTGCTCCACCAAAAGCAGGGTCAGGCCGGACGACCCGGCCTCCCCACCATCGGGGAACAATTCAACCGTCCGCAGCAGCGGCGCGTCGTCACCCTCAGCGACTAAACGCACAAGGCCGTCGCCGGCAGGGGCTAGGATCTGGTCGAGGGACGGCAGTTCAGCGCCGTTGCCGTCGCCGCCAAGCGCACGCTCGCGGAACAGGCGGTTGGCAGCGAGGATGCGCCCGTCCCCGTCGAGTGCGGCGGCAAGGATGTCCGCTGCCGCGAGCTGCTCCCCTTCCATCCCGGCGATCCCGGCAGAAGCCATCAGCAGCGCTTCCGGCTGGATCCGCGTAAAGTGCCACACAACCCTTTCGCCGGATCGGCGCGCCTCAAGAGTCACTGGTCCAGCCTTGGTGACCGCATTGCACGGACCGGCCCGGCCGCCTCTCCACGCTTCGTCGAGCGCCTCTCCTATTGCAGCTTGGTCATCGAGCTGCGCCGCAATGTCGCCGATCTGGCGAACATCGCCAAAGCGCCGGCGGAACTCTGGATTGGCCAGGAGGAGGCTGCCGTCGCTAGCGGTGAGAAGTGCCGGCTCGCTGCTGACCGCAAGCGCTGCTCCGACGAGTGCCGGATCAAACTCCTGCCGATCAGTCGACTCGGCGATGGCTGGAGACTTGTCGCGCTGAAGCCACATCACCGCCGGGGGAACAACAGCTGCGGCGATCAGCAGGATCAGGGCCGGCGCGGCTAAGTTGAATGCCCAGGCGATGATTGCGGCGCTGGCCAAGGCAGCAGCTGTAATCGCCGGGCTCAGCCAGCGGCTCAGCGGATCGGCCGGGGCGGCATCTGCAAGTTCGATCGGACGATACAGCACTATCGGCCCCGGCTCTCCCGCCTTAGCCACTTACGGCTGATCCACCAGCGCCAGGCCACCAGCGCGATGATATAGCCGGCGACCGCGAACACCAGGGCGATCACGAACAGGCCCGACACAAGCGCCGGGGCAGCGGACGAAAGCAGCCAGCCGATCCACTCAGACGGACCCGCATGGCTCGTCCGAAGCGCCTCGAATGCTGCCAAGTCGGCGTGAAAGCCAAGGGTGTTACCAATCCCAATCGCAGCGATCAGGAACAGCGGAGTCGTTGCCGGATTACTAAGAAAGGTCATCGCCGCGGCGATCGGAATGTTGGCGCGAAGCGGCACCGCCATCAGCGCCGCTCCGACAATCTGAAGGCCCGGCACCATCAGGAAGATTCCGATCAACAGCCCGGCAAATACACCGCGGGGGACGGACCTGCGGGTAAAGCGCCACAGCTGGCTGTGCCAGATGCGCTCGCCCAGCGGCTTCAGCCACACGCTTCGAGCGAGTTCTTCGCGCGAGGGCGCGTGCTGACCGATCAAGCGGTGAACCAAGGCAACGATGTCAGCCATGCTGCCTCAGAAGCCGACCTTGCTCGCGCTTCCAGTCGCGCTCCTTCTGGGTTTCACGCTTGTCATGCACTTTCTTGCCCCGCGCCACGGCCAGCTCGACCTTCGCCCGCCCCTTGCCGTTGAAGTACATCGACAGGGGAACGAGAGTCAGGCCCTGACGCGTAACTGCCCCATTCAGTTTGGCGATTTCCCGCTTTTTCAGCAAGAGCTTACGACGACGACGCGGTTCGTGGTTGAGACGGTTGCCGTGGCTGTACTCCGGGATCGAGCTGTTGATCAGCCACACCTCCTCGCCTTCGACCGCGGCATAGCTTTCCGCGATCGAACCCTCACCGACACGAAGCGACTTCACCTCAGTGCCGGTTAGCGCAATGCCCGCTTCCAACCGCTCTTCGATGAAGTAATCGAATCGCGCCCGGCGGTTCTCAGCGACCACCTTGGCCTTGTCGAACGGAGACGGAAGCGGCGCGGACATCAGTCGCTGCTAGAGGAGGCCGGCGTGCGACAGCGCCTCATCGACTGCCCTACGGCTGGCCTGGCCCGCTTCGACCAGGGGTAGCCGAAGCTCGGCCGGGAAGCCCGGCCGGACTCGCGACAGGGCATATTTCACCGGTCCCGGAGACGCATCCGTGAACAGGGCGACATGCAGCGGGTAAAGCTGGTCCTGAAGCGACCGCGCTTTATCCCACTCCCCGTCACGCATCGCCTCTTGGAAATCAGCGCACAAGCGAGGCGCGACGTTGGCGGTGACGGAGATGCAGCCGACTCCGCCCATGGCGTTGAACCCCAGCGCAGTCTCGTCGTTGCCGGACAACTGGCAAAAGCTCTCGCCACAGGCCAGCCGCTGGGCGCTAACCCGCCCCAGATCTCCTGTCGCGTCCTTGATCCCGACGATCCCCGACAGCTTCGCCACTTCCGCCAGCGTTTCGACGGTGATGTTGGTCACGGTCCGCCCGGGCACATTGTAGACAACAATCGGAAGGTCACAGGATTCCACCAGCGCCTTGAAATGCGCAATCAGCCCGGCTTGGCTAGGGCGATTATAGTAAGGCAGAACGATCAACGCGGCGTCGGCCCCAGCCTCCTTCGCGGCCTTCATGTTCGCGATCGCCGCCCGCGTGTTGTTCGAGCCGCACCCGGCGATCACTGGAACCCGCCCCGCTGCCTCCTCCACGCAGAGCGCGAGCAGCCGATAATGC
>CBFGZJ010000260.1:0-2991 GCA_965653215.1 uncultured Sphingomonas sp.
GCGGCCATTCTGCTGGCGGTGAGCGCGTTAGCCAAGGGAGGGGAGGTGGTCGTCTCCCGCGGCGAACTGGTCGAGATCGGCGGCGGCTTTCGCGTACCCGAGGTGATCCGGCAGGGCGGCGCGCGGCTGGTTGAGGTCGGATCGACCAACAAGACCAGGATCGCGGACTATGCGGCGGCAATCGGTGGGGACACGCGGATTCTGTTGAAGGTCCATCAAAGCAATTTCCGAATGGTCGGCTTCACCGCCGAGGCCGAGATCGCGGAACTGGCGGCGCTCGCTGCGAAGCATGGGCTGGTGCTGATCGCCGACCTTGGCAGCGGCCTGCTGGCGAAACATCCAGGGTCCACCGAGCCGACGATCGTTGATGCGCTCTCGGCCGGCGCCGATATCGTGACCTGCAGCGGGGACAAATTGCTCGGCGGGCCTCAGGCCGGCCTGATTGTCGGCGGCGAGGCGCCGATCGCGGAGGTTGAGCGCCATCCGCTGTTGCGCGCGCTCCGGCTCGACAAGATGTCGCTGGCGGCGCTCGAGGCCACGCTTCGCCTGCATCAGGACTCGCCGGATCGGATCCCGGTCCGCCGGATGGTTGAACAATCGGAGGAGCAGTTGCGGTCGCGTGCCGAACGATTGCGGGCGCTGATCGGCGTCGGCGAAATCGTGCGGTCCGAAGCGTTCAGCGGCGGCGGTTCGCTGCCCGAACAGAGCATTGCCAGCCACGCGCTAGCGCTCGATCCGCCCGATGGCGCTGAGGCGGCGGCGGTTCGGCTGCGAACGGGCGATCCCGCCGTGGTCGGGCGGATCAACAAGGGCCATCTGCTCCTCGACATGCTTACCGTCGCTGACGATGAACTGGACCTGCTCGCCGTGGCGGTGCGCGCCGCGATTGCATGAGTAACGTCGTCTTCGGAGTGATCGGGCACATCGATCATGGCAAGACCGCGCTCGTCCGCGCGTTGACCGGAACGGACACCGACCGGCTTGCCGAAGAGAAGCGTCGCGGGATTTCAATCGCCCTTGGTTTCGCCCATCTTGCGCTCGGCGACAATTGCTCGCTCGATCTGATCGACATGCCCGGTCACGAACGGTTCGTGACCACGATGGTCAGCGGCGCGACTGGGATCGATGGAGTGCTCGTGGTGGTCGCCGCTAATGAGGGGGTTAAGCCCCAGACCGTCGAACATGTCGAAATTGCCTCGCTGCTCGGGCAGCGCACCGCGGTTCTGGCGATTAGCAAGCGCGATCTGGTATCCGAGGAGCGGTCACGGGAAGTTGCCGGCGAGGCAGCCGACCTGCTTCGCCGGCATGGCTTTGAGTGCGCTCCGCCGGTCCTCACAGCGATCGACGATCCGAAGTCCATCGCCGAACTGCGTGGAGCGCTCACCAGCGCCACGGAGCAACCGCAGCCTAGGCGTAGCGATGGCCTGACCTATCTGCCGATTGACCGCGCCTTCAGCATTGCCGGTCATGGCACTGTGGTTACGGGCACATTGCGCGGGTCCGTAATCTGTCCCGGTGACACGCTTGTCCTGCTTCCGGCCGAACGGCCCGTGAGGGTCAGAGCCGTTCAAGTTCATGGCAGGGCCGTAGCATCCGGGCTTCCCGGGCAGCGCGTGGCCTTGAACCTGCGTGACGTGACTGCAACCGCGATTGAACGGGGGATGGCGCTGGTTGAGGTTGCCGCCATGCGTCAATCCGACTGGCTGACGATCGCAATTCGCACCGTTCAGGACAGTGTCCCGCTGGAGAACGGCAAGCCGCTCCGGGCGCTTCTCGGGACCGACCAGCTTGATGTCCGTCTCCGGC
Source organism: uncultured Sphingomonas sp. (assembly GCA_965653215.1). Lineage (GTDB taxonomy): Bacteria > Pseudomonadota > Alphaproteobacteria > Sphingomonadales > Sphingomonadaceae > Sphingomicrobium. Next base: position 1,807 of record CBFGZJ010000260.1, read on the forward strand.
TTCTCGACCGGGATGTGATCAAGTCTGGTGAGTCCGGGCTGGCACAGCTTCATTGCGCTCGGCCCGTGGCGATCGCCGCCGGCGAGCATGTGATCCTTCGCATTGCGTCGCCCGCCCGGACCGTCGCCGGAGGACGGATCATCGAGCCTGTCGCCAGGCGTCGTCGCCGCCGCTCGGCGGAGATTCTTCAGCGGCTGGGGCTTCTTCGCGACCTGCCACCGGACGAGCGAATTGCCGCCGAGCTGACCGCAGCGGGTGTCGCCGGAACAAGCCTGCAGCATCTCTCCGAAATCTCTGCGCTTGCGCCGAAGGCAGTTGAAACGCTGCTTCAGGGCCAACCATTTCTGGTGACCCGGCGTGGCCAGGTGTTCCGGCAGGCGGAGCTCGAGCGGCTGATGACTCAAATCCCCCTGGTGGTTGGGCAGATTCCAGCGGGGCTTTCGCGCAATCAGCTGCTGTCGGCGTTTACCGGAACCCGCGCCGCGCTGTTGGACGAGGCCCTGTCGCGGCTTGCCGACCAGGGGTTGGTCGATCGTCGAGCCGGTCAGGTGCGAATCCCGCGACCGGAGCAGGACGAAGCAGACGAGAAAAGTGAATCCGCGTTGACCGACCAAATCGCGGAGACGTTGCGGTTTGGAGGACTGGTCCCGCCGCTGCCCTCCGCCATCCTGAGTGATCCCGCCTCGCGGCGGTGCGTCAATCTGCTACTTCGCAAAGGCACCATCGTCCGGGCGGTCGATCGCGCCAAGGGTAAGGAACTCCTGTTCCACCGGGACGCGATCGCGGAGGCGAAGGAACGGCTTGCGCCCTTGCTTGACAATAGCGAAGGGATGCTTGTGGGGGAGATCAGCGCCGCGCTCGGCATTTCGCGCAAATTCACGATGCCCCTGCTGGCACATCTTGATTTTGTCCGGTTCACGCGCCGCGTCGGTGATCGGCGGGTAAGGCACAGCGCCGGTGAAACGACGACCGGCCATCCGGCCGAAGATGGATGGGCAAGGACGGTGGCTTAATGGGGACACGACCGCTCAGGAACATGTGCGAAGTCGCGGTGATCGGCGGGGGTCTCGCCGGCCTTTCGGCCGCCCGGGAGGTTGCCAGGCTGGGGCGGATGGTCACGATCTTCGAAGGCAGCGGGCTTTACGGCGGGCAGGTGGCGGCGCCTGTGTTCAAGCAGGTGGGCGA
>CBFGZJ010000261.1:0-2968 GCA_965653215.1 uncultured Sphingomonas sp.
ATGGAAGGCGACGTCATCGTGACCCAGGAGCTGTTCAAGTTCGAGTATCTGGACGAAACTCCCGATGGGAAAATCATCGGCGAGTATCGTTCGATGGGATTGAGGCCCTACACGATGGACAAGGCCAAGCAGTTCGGCTTTGACCAGCCCTATCTCGAGGCCTGCCTCTAAGCACATTCAGCCGGCTTTCCGCGGCACTGAGCGGCGGATTTCGCTTGCCACGGTTCGCCGCCGTGATAGCTGGCGCTCGTTCGCTGCCGATCATCTGGCTTGGGGCACCGACAACGGCCGTTCGGCACCTGTCCGAAGCGCGTGACGCGTCCTGGAGAGACTAGAGAATGACGAATCTGAAGATCATCACACGCGACGGAAGCGAGCATGAGATCGAGGCCGCGGACGGACTGACATTGATGGAAGCGATCCGTGATGGCGGGTTCGACGAGCTTCTGGCGCTCTGTGGCGGCTGCTGTTCCTGCGCGACCTGCCACGTCCACATTGCTGATGATTATCTGGGCCGGCTTCCGGACATGGCCGAGGACGAGAATGACCTGCTCGACAGTTCCGATCACCGCAACAGCAACAGCCGCCTGAGCTGTCAGATCCCGCTCACGGACAATCTGGACGGAATGACGGTGACCATCGCGCAGGAAGATTGACACACTTCAACATTATTCAGTGTTCGACGGAACCGCCTGATGATCCAATGGTTTCCGGGTCTAAAGGGGGCGACTGTGCCAGAGACCGGGGCCTGCAGCGACAATTCACTCGAAGCGATGGCGGCCAAATGCCGCAAGCTGGCTTCGGCACTTGCCGATCAGCGAGCGACCGACGCGCTGACTCGGCTCGCCGAGGATTATGAGCGTCAGGTCCAGAGCTTGGACCCGCACTCGACTACCGCCCGCTCTCTGCCTCACAGCTGAGGCTGCGCGCCGCCTAAATTGCGAGCAAGCCCACGATCATGATGCCCCACAGCGCCGCGGACAGGCCAATCAGGACGCGGACCTTGGCGTTCCAGTTACTCTGAGGCTGACCAGCGTCCTCCTTGTGCGGGACATCCGATGTGACAACCTCAGGGCGCGGGGCTTCCGCGAAGGAGCTTTTGAGCAGAGACGCGCTGACCACCCCCGCACCGATCGGCTCGAGGAACTGGCAGCCGTAGAAGTTGCCGCTGTTCCAGATCACTCGGGCGTCAGCAGCTTCGAGTTCCGGCAGATCCACGGCGATCTCGTCGCCAATCCGCAGCCGCGCGCGTGTTTCGATCAACAGCCCGGTGGAGGAGAGGTCGTGTACAGCAACTTCCTGATGTTCCCGCCCGACGGCGGCCGACGTGCTGAGGCTCAGTCGCCGGCGCCTTGATCGCCGGGATTCCTCAAGCGCTTCGATATGTGCCAGGACCGCCATCACATTCCTCCTCGCCGGGAGGATTGATGCAATATAGTTAACAAAGGGTAATCAGCTGCACCCGAAACGCCGGCTCTGCTGGTCATGCCAATCCCCCTTGTTCGCGAGGCTAGCACATCAGGAGATCTGCAGAAGTCAGTCCGGCTCGTCGAACAACAACTTCGCCAGAGAAGCGCCGCCTGCAGCGCCCAACAATTGCGCAAGCACGAACAGCGGCACGTCCTCAGGTGCAATGCCTGCGAATGTATCGGACAGGCTCCGGGCGACGGTGATTGCCGGGTTTGCGAAGCTTGTGGACGAGGTGAACCAGTAAGCGGCGGTGATGTAGAGCGCGACAGTCGCGGGCGTCCAATTCGCCCGATAGCGCACCGAGCCGAGGATTGTCAGAACCAGCCCGAACGTGGCAATCGCCTCACCTGCCCACTGTCCAAGACCTGTCCGTGCTTTGACCGATAGCTGCAGCGTCGGCAGGTCAAACATCAGGTGGGCAGCCCAGGCGCCAAGCACACCACAGGCGAGTTGAACCATGATGTAGCCAGCCGCCTCACTCCATCGAAGGTCGGAGCGCGACGCGGCAACCAGGCTCACCGCTGGGTTCATGTGGGCGCCGGAAACCGGCCCGAGCACGGTGATCAGCACGAACAGGATGGCGGCTGTCGCGACTGTATTGCCGAGAAGCGCAACTGCATCGTTCCCGGCCGACAGCTGGTCAGCCATGATCCCGGACCCGATCACGCAGGCGAACAGAAAGAAGGAGCCGACACCCTCCGCCGCCAAGCGCCGCCCAAGCGGCGGTTGATCAGGCCACATTCTGGTCGGTGACGCGCCCGATCTCGCGCAGGCGGGTGCGCAAGCTTAATTCGTCGATGGTTTCGAGCGGCAGCGACAGGAACAGGCCAATCCGCCGCTGAAGTGCATAAAACGCGTTACGGAACGCCTGCGCCTGACCTCGCCCCTCGACGGCTGCCGGGTCCTCGATGCCCCAATGCGCGGTCATCGGCTGCCCCGGCCAGATCGGGCACGTTTCGCCCGCAGCGTTGTCACACACGGTGAACACGAAATCGAGTTGCGGCGCTCCCTTGGCGGCGAACTCATCCCAGCTCTTGGACCGTAGCCCTTCCCTCGGAAAGGCAACGTCGCTCAACAGCTCCAGCGCGGCCGGATGAATCTCGCCCTTGGGGCGGCTGCCGGCGGAATAGGCGCGAAATCGCCCTTGTCCTTCCTTGTTCAGAATCGATTCCGCGAGCACCGAACGGGCAGAATTGCCAGTGCAAAGGAACAGGACGTTGTAGATTTTGGTCATTGATACCCCCGCCACTGTCAAACAGCCAATCTGTGACAAAGCCGTGACAAGATCCCTCAGCGAGGCGATGCTTTCAGAAGAGAAGGAAATGGCGCGCCCGGAACGATTCGAACGTCCGACCCTCAGATTCGTAGTCTGATGCTCTATCCAGCTGAGCTACGGGCGCGCGGCAGGGGGCGACATAAGGACAAGCCACGAACCGCGCAAGCCTCGGCTTGATCGCTCAGCGCGATTGCGCCTCCTGCAGACCGGCCTTAGGTGAGA
>CBFGZJ010000262.1:0-2968 GCA_965653215.1 uncultured Sphingomonas sp.
GACGACAGCTTCATCGATCCCGAGATGAAGCCCTGAGCCATACTGCACAATCGTGGCGAGCCCGATCGCCCCCAGCAAAAGCCCCGCGATAGCGGCCACGTGCACCAAGAGCCTGGTCTCACGACCGGCGGCGGCAATGCCAAGGCCGGCCAGAACAAACCCAACGGCCGTATTGAACTTCATCGTCGAGAGACCGGGCACAACGGCCTTGAGTTCCTCGATGCGCAGGAGCCACCCGGCAACTACGCTAATCCCCAGCAGGATCAGGAGGACGCACAGGGTCAACCGCAGCCTGTCAGCTGAGACCCGAAGTACGCCGCCATTTGCAATTCGCCCACGAACCACCGCGAATCCTCAACCGCCGCGCAACAACTGTTTGTCAGTAGCGCAACTTGTGCACCCTGCACTAGGTCAGCGGAGGCAGGGTTGAGCCAACACCCAATCCAGCCGAGCAGCCGGTGATGAGCGGTGTAGGAACTTGTTCTGTCACAGCAGCTGCTAGGTCGGTGGGCAGAGAAAGTGGAGGCGAGTGGGTGATTTCAGCCTCGACGGTGCCGCGGTTCTCGCACAACGATCAGCAACGTGATCAGGCTGAGTGCTAGGAACGCGATCGAGATCCAGAAAAGCGGAGTATAGCCGAACAGTGCGGCGATGATCCCGCCGGACAGCGGACCAAGGCTGGCGATGATTGTCTCAGTGCTCGTCGACAAGGCCAGTCTCATCGGAATGTCATCGCGGGAGCCAAACTCAAGCACCAGTGTCGATGAGCTCATCGAATATCCTGATTGTGACGCTCCGAGTCCCGCAAAAGTCAGCAGAATTGCCCACTTCGCATCGACATGGATCAGCAGGACCAATGATGCGATCCACACCAGCAGCGACAGCATGAACACCCCGCGGAACCCCTTGCGGTCGCCAAGCGCTCCCCACGCCAAATTGCTGAGCGTGTCAGCGCCGAGGAAGACAAGGCTGAGCAGCCCGATGTAAGCTCCGGATAGTTGCCGGGCCTCGCCGACATAGAGGATGCAGAAGGGCAACGACATCCGGCCTGCAATCGCGAGCGCTTGCGCAACGATGAAGTTGCGAAAGTCCCGGTCTGCGAACAGCGTCGGTACCTCGCGGAGGCGAGCACGCATTCCAAGCTGGGGTCGAACCGTCGGCAATCTTGGTTCGATCATCAACCGGTAAAGCGCAAACAATCCCATGCTTGTGAGGATGAACGACAGCATGAACACGGCGGAGTAGCCATTCCCAAGAATATTCCGCTCGATGAACCAGGTGCCCGCGAAGTAGCTGATCAGCGCAGCCAGACCGCCGCCCGCGAAGTTGCGCCACGCCTGCAATTTCCCTCGCTTGGTGATCGGGATCACCTTGGCGAGCATCATTTGGAACACGACCCTCTGCGAACCCGAAAAGAAACCAAAGACGGAAAGGAGCGCAAAGGTCGGCAGCAACAATGGCGCACCGGTCATAAACCAGCCGGCAAGTGCCATGAGCAGCAAGGGCACCCGCATTCCGAGACCCAGTCGGACCGCGACGGGCATCACCTCGCGCCGATGTTCGATCTGAGTGGCACCGACGATCGGTGACAGCACCGATCCTAATTGCTGCAGCGCTTGGCCCAGCCCGACCATCGCAGTGGAGCCGGTCATGCTGAACAAATAGGCAGGTAGGAGGGTTGGTGCGGAGATCAGGCGGAACCCGGTCATGCCGAGCACCCCATGGGCGAAATGCGCTAAATAATTTCGGGGTAGATTGGCCTCCACAAAGGCGCGATACTCCACCTCCTGACGCGCGAGTGCTCCCTCCTCCTCCAGCAGCATAGCCGGTGGTTCAAGGCCGTCCGCGTCACTCATCGTCAACTTTGACGGCCGCCCATTGTACTCAGGATATCTTCTCCGAGGCATAATGGGTGCTCGCCTTCCAGAAAAGTAACGCGGAAAGGACGATCATTGGAGTCATTGCGAGCAGCGAGTAGCGGAGCGACTCATTGCCATAGAGCCCCGCAAAATAGTCGCTTGACGCCCCAGTGACGAAGGGTCCTACCATTGCGCCGATCAGATTAACCACCAGGCCCATCGTCGCCACCGTCTGGGAACGGATCGATGGCGCTACGACGCTGACGATCGAGGCCATGTAGGGCGCCAGGTAAAGAGCCGACAGCAGGGACGTTGGAAAGCCGAACAGAGCCACCACAGGGACTCTGAGCGTTCCAATCACAAGATATAAACCCGCCGACAACAAAAGCTGGGCGACAAAGAATGGCACGGAGAGGATCAGGCCGATCGCCGGGACCCGTAACTGCCAGCGCAGGTCGCGTTTCGTAAATCGGTCAACCAGCAGCCCGCTTATCAATGTGCCGATGACTCCACCCGAGATCGACAGCACCCCAATCCAAATTCCCGCTTCCCGGATTGTCATTTCGTGCGAGCGCACGAAATAGCTCGGCATCCAGGTCATCACGGCTAATGCGAAGGTGCTAAACGTGCCCGAGCCTAGAGATGCGAAGCGCAGAGTGCGGCGCTCCCAGCAGAGCAGCAAGACCCGGACGAGCTTCAGACTTCCTTCCGGTGAGAGGATGAAATTGGCGCCCCGGCGCGGTAAGGTGGTCCAGCACAACAGGGCCAGAATCACACCCGGAATTCCCAGCCAGATGAACGCTTGGCGCCAGCCGAAGGCCTCGCTCAGAATACCGCCCCCGAGCAAACCAAGCAGCACACCGAGGTAAGGCGCCATCGCATAGATCCCGAGCGCTGTTGAACGTGCTGCCTTGGGAAAGATTTCGGCGATGATTGATGTGATACCCGGTGGCCCGCCGGACTCACCGATGCCAACGGTGATGCGGGCCGCGACCAGCTGGGCGACATTCGCAGTCATCCCCGTGACCGTATTGAAGAAACTCCATGTTGCGACAGCAATCGCCAGAACCTTGCGGCGCGACCATCGGTCGGCAACCCGGGCGAGCGGG
>CBFGZJ010000263.1:0-2963 GCA_965653215.1 uncultured Sphingomonas sp.
AGGTCGACACGCGCCAGGCAAGCCACGCCGACAGCTTCAACCAGAAAGTGCTCGAAGCCAAGGCGAAAGGGGCGCAGCTCGGGCGGCGTGTGCAGACCGGTTACAATGCTGAAACTGGACAGCCAATCTACGAGACCGAGGAGCTGGACTATGATGTCCTGCCCCAGATCGTCGTCGTGGTCGACGAGCTCGCCGACCTGATGATGACGGCCGGAAAGGAAGTGGAGTTCCTCATCCAGCGGCTTGCCCAGAAGGCGCGCGCGGCGGGCATCCACCTGATCATGGCTACGCAGCGCCCGTCGGTCGACGTCATCACCGGAGTGATCAAGGCCAATTTGCCGACCCGGATCAGCTTCCAGGTCACGAGCAAGATCGATAGCCGCACCATCCTTGGCGAGCAGGGTGCGGAGCAACTGCTCGGCAAGGGGGACATGCTGTACATGCCTGGCGGCAAGCAGATCATCCGCGTCCACGGGCCGTTCGTGTCCGATGAAGAGGTTCGCCGCGTGGCCGAACATTGGCGCGGCCAGGGCGTTCCCGACTATATCCAGGCCGTGACTGAGGAGCCGGAGGACGGCGGCTATCTGTTCGACGGTCAGCCGGTCGGTGAGGAGGATCCGGAAACCCAGCTTTACCGCAAGGCGGTGCAGATCGTTGCCGAGAGCCAGAAGGCGTCGACATCCTATATCCAGCGACAGCTTCGGGTTGGCTACAACAGTGCAGCCCGGTTGATCGAACGCATGGAGAAGGAGGGCAAGGTCGGGTCACCCGATCATGTCGGCCGCCGTGAAGTCCTGATCGACACGGACGGCCACCCGATCTGATTTTGATGATCGGCGCCATGACGTCAGATCGCGCACATTCCGCCGCTCCCGGTCGCCTGGGCCCGGAACCGACGAGTTCACACCGCATTCAACGCAGCGCCTCTATTCGACTGGCAAAGCCATCAGGAGATTTTTTGATGATTGCTGCTTCGCGCACATTCTCGCGCGCGCTGGTCCCGCTCGCAGCGGCGGTGTCCTTCGCCGCGCCTGCGGCTGCCGCCGATCCGGCGCTCGCGCCAGTCGAGCGGCACCTTCGCGCCACCAATTCAATGACCGCCGATTTTGTCCAGATCGATTCCCGCAATCGTTCTCTCCGGGGGACATTGACGCTCAAGCGTCCCGGCCGGGTGCGCTTCGAATATGGCGGCGGAGCCAACATGCTGCTCGTCGGCAACGGCAAGACGCTGAACTTCGTCGATTATGACGTCGGTCAGAAGTCGGTGTGGCCAATTTCCAAGTCACCCCTGGGCTTTCTGCTCGCGGCCAATCCCGACCTGTCGCAGGTCGCCAAGGTGGTCCCCGGCACCGATCCCCGAGTCCTCATCGTGCGCGCGCGCGATTCACGGCGGCCGGAGTTTGGGACCATGTTACTGGCCTTTGTTCGCGATGGCAGCGCTCCTGGCGGGCTGATGCTGGAGGGGTGGACTGCATTCGACGCGCAGAACAAGCGAACCACCGTTCGCCTATCGAAGCAGCGCTATAATGTCGCCGTGGCCGAAAGCGCCTTCCGCTTTCGCGATCCCACCGCGAAGGGTCCTCGCGGCTAGTGCGAACATATTGTTTCCATTCATCTTATTGACAGCTTCCGGCTGATAATGCGGACAGTTGTCGCTGTACTAATGCCCGGGGTTCCCCCCTGTTACCCGGACTGTCAGCGAACACCTCGCGTGACGAACGCCTGGTCGGCCCTCGCTCCATGCCCCCGGAGCGGGGGCCTTTTGGTATGCGGAGCCAACGCTTTGCGTTTCGGGGCATTCCCAGAGTAAGCGACCGCTGTGACAACGCTGAAAATTGCTTCCTGGAACATCAACTCGGTTCGCGCGCGGTCAGCCATCGTCGAGCAGTTGATCATGGACGAGTCGCCCGACATCCTGTGCCTGCAGGAGACGAAGGCCGACAACGGCGTGTTCCCGCGCGAGCTGTTCCATCGCCACGGCTATCGGCATCAGCTGCTGAACGGGCAAAAGATGCATCACGGCGTAGCGATTCTGAGCCGGCTTGAGCTGTTCGATCATGGGTCGCACGATTGGCAGGATAATGGCGAGGCGCGTCATGCCGGCGCGCGACTGGCTTGCGGCATCCGCGTGGAAAACGTCTATGTTCCGGCAGGTGGCGACATCCCGGACCGCGCCCTCAACCCGAAATTCGGTCAGAAGCTTGACTTCATTGCGCGAATGACCCGCTGGTCGGAGGGCCTGCGCGAACCAACGTTGATCGTCGGTGACTTCAATGTCGCGCCGTTGGAATGCGATGTGTGGAGCCACAAGGCGCTGCTCGATGTCGTCAGTCACACTCCGATCGAAGTGGATGCGCTGACCGGCTTGCAGCAGGCGCATGAGTGGGTCGATCTTGGCCGCGCCTTCATCCCCGCCCCGCAGCGCTGTTTTACATGGTGGAGCTATCGCGCGCGGGACTGGGCGGCGAGCGACCGCGGGCGCAGGCTCGACCATATGTGGGCGAGCCCGCAGCTAGCCCCCCAGGCTAGGGCGCATCGGGTGCTTGAACCGTGTCGCGGATGGGCCCGGCCCTCTGATCATGTCCCGCTGATCTGCGAGCTTGAGATTTGACTCAGCCCTCGCCGATCGAACAGGCGATCGCAGCGCTGCGCGCCGGTCGCCCGGTGCGGATCGAGGGTTCCTGGCCGCTCTCCATTCTTTCGGTCGAGACCGCAACGCGGGCCATGGTCGATCTGCTCGACCCGGGGGGAACTGCGCAACTGCTGCTTAGCGGGGAGCGCGCCGCAGCGCTTGGCTTGGCTAATGAGTTGGATGCAGCGGACCCTCACCGCCCAGTACAGATCGAGCGGCCAGCCTGGCTCGACTTCGCCTCGGTTCACGCCTTGGCCGACGCCGCGCTCGATTTCGCACGGACGCCGCTTGGCCCGTTGAGCACCCGGGCGCCTGCCAACGTCGGGTCCGC
>CBFGZJ010000264.1:0-2960 GCA_965653215.1 uncultured Sphingomonas sp.
GGCGACAGTATCGACCTGACCGATGTGCTGGTCGCCGGCGAAGGCAGCGAATTGAAGTCGACCAACGGACTTGTGGTCGCGGCTGAGATCGTTGCCCAGGCGAAGGCGGACAAGGTCGTCATCTTCAAGAAGCGCCGCCGCCACAACTACCGGCGCAAGCGCGGTCACCGGCAACAGCACACGATCCTCAAGATCGTGTCGATCGGAGGCCAGAAGGCGACGAAGCCCGCGAAGGCCAAGGCCGAAGCAGCGCCTGCACCAGAGCAGGCTGCCGCCGAAGCGCCGCAGGCGGCTGCTGCCAAATCATCGACAAAGAAGGCTCCCGCTGCTAAGGGCGCCGCCAAGAGCAAGACTGAGAAGAAGTAAGTCATGGCACATAAGAAAGCAGGCGGTTCGTCACGCAACGGCCGCGACAGTGAGTCAAAGCGCCTCGGCGTAAAGAAGTTCGGCGGCGAGACCGTTCGCGCCGGCAACATCATCGTGCGTCAGCGCGGAACCCGTTGGTATCCGGGCACGAACGTCGGTCTTGGCAAGGATCACACGCTGTTTGCGCTCGCCGATGGTCGTGTCGCGTTCCGCGACGGCAAGCTCGGCCGCAAATTCGTCTGTGTGGACGCAATTATGGCCGACGCGGCACAATAGGGACGGTTGGAACGGCCGTCCTCCAGGGGGCGGCCCGACGGTTCCACTAGGAATCTCAAGGGAGAAGACGGGCAGCCCCTCTTCTCCCTTTTCTATTTCTTCTCCCGAAACTGTAACTTGGCCCCCGTAGGCGGGCGCCAAAGAGAGTCAGGAGAAGGTTTCATGTTCGCAAGAACCGAGCGGCTGCTGCTGCGGCCAGGCTGGCTGGAGGATGGCCCAGCGCTCGCCAAGGCGATCGGCGACCAGGCCATCGTGCGCAACCTCGCCTCAGCGCCATGGCCCTACGAGGAAGATCATGCCCGCGCGTTCCTGTCGCGTCCGCTCGATCCTGCCCTCCCGGCGTTGTTGGCGTTCGCTCGCACCGGCGGCGCGCCCCGGCTGGTCGGAAGCGCTGGCCTCGGCTCCGCGCCTGACGGCCGGGTCGAACTCGGCTTCTGGATCGCCCGGCCCTACTGGGGTCTTGGCTTCGCCACCGAGGCCGCGGCCGCGGTGGTCGACATGGGCAAGGCACTGGGTCTGAGCGAGCTCGATGCCGCGCATTTCGTCGACAATCCGGCATCGGGCCGGGTGCTGAGCAAGCTTGGCTTCACTCCCACCGGCGCGATCGTCGAGCGTCACAGCGCCGGGCGTGGAGGATCGGCCTCTGCCCGGGAGTATCGGCTGCAGCTCGACCAGTGGAGTGCGGGGAACGTCATCGAACGTCCGGATTATGCCATGGAGCTGATCGCGGCCTGACGATGAGGCGTGGCGGTGGCCTTCGGGCGACGCCTCGCCTACATCGCGGCGATGCATTTCCTTGATCAAGCCAAGATATTCGTCCGTTCCGGCGCTGGCGGGCCGGGAGCAGTCAGCTTCCGCCGCGAAAAGTTCATCGAGTTCGGAGGACCGGACGGCGGTGACGGCGGGCGCGGCGGGGACATCGTGTTCGAAGCGGTTCCCGGCCTCAACACGCTCATCGATTTTCGCTACACCCAGCATTTCCGCGCTCCGCGAGGGAAGGGCGGAGCCGGTTCGAACCGCACCGGCGCGGGCGGTGCCGACCTGGTGGTCAAGGTCCCCGTCGGCACTCAGATCCTGGCGGACGACGAGGAGCGAACGCTCCTCGCAGACCTCACGCGCGAAGGCCAGCGGATCACGCTCCTGCAGGGCGGGGACGGCGGGCGCGGAAACGCCAGCTACAAGACGTCGACCAATCGGGCGCCGCGGCAGCACGGGACCGGCTGGCCGGGCGAGGAGATGTGGGTGTGGTTGCGGCTGAAGCTGCTCGCCGATGTCGGCCTCGTCGGCCTTCCCAACGCCGGCAAATCGACCTTTCTCAACAGCACGACAAACGCGGTGGCCAAGGTTGGCGAATATCCCTTCACAACCCTGCGGCCGCAGCTGGGCGTGGTGCGGCACAAGGGCCGTGAGTTCGTGCTGGCTGATATTCCCGGCTTGATCGAAGGTGCTGCGGAGGGTGCGGGGATTGGCGACCGGTTCCTCGGCCATGTCGAGCGCTGCAAGCTGCTCCTGCACCTGGTTGATGCCGCGGGTGAGGACCCGGTCGAAAGCTGGCGGATCGTCCGCGGCGAGCTGGATTCCTATGGCGCGGGCCTCGCCGACAAGGCCGAAGTGATCGCCTTGAGCCGTGCTGACCTTGTCGATGACAAGACGCTGACCAAGCTCTCTCGTCGCCTGGCGAAGGCGGCGGGACAGGAGCCTATTGCGATCTCCGCTGCAACCGGAGTTGGCATCGAAGCTCTGCTCGACGGGATCACGGCGCGGCTTGGTACTGACCTGATCGAGGATGACGGGCCGGCCGAGCCGGTCGAATGGTCGCCGCTGTGATCGTAGCGCTGACGGGCGGGACCGGGTTTGTCGGCTCGCGGTTGCTGGATTTGCTGACCGCCAAGGGCATTCAGGTCCAGGCGCTCGCCCGTTCACCCCAGCAGCCACGAGAGGCGGTCGAGTGGGTGCCGGGCTCCCTTAGCGATGCGGGGTCAGTGGACGCGCTGGTCGCAGGGGCAGATGCCGTCATCCATGTCGCGGGAGTGATCAACGCCCGCTCCACGGCCGAGTTCGAAGCTGGCGGTCGCCGAGGCCGCGCGTGCGGCGGGAGTGCGCCGGTTCGTGCATGTCTCTTCTCTTGCCGCGAAGCTTCCGTCGCTCTCGCGCTACGGCGCTTCAAAGGCGAAAGCCGAGGATGTGGTCGCGGCGTCTCGTCTCGACTGGACGATCGTGCGGCCGCCGGCGGTCTATGGTCCGGGTGACCGCGAGACGCTCGAGCTATTTCGAATGGCTCGGCTTGGCCTCGTCCTTACTCCGGCTAAGGGTCGGCT
>CBFGZJ010000265.1:0-2960 GCA_965653215.1 uncultured Sphingomonas sp.
TGACTTGGGCCTTCTTCCAGCACCTGCTTTCCGGCATCCGGCACTTGGTCATGGATATCGGCGCCGGCTACGAACTGTCTGCCAACAAGCGTTCAGCGACGCTCACCATCTTCGGATCGGTGATCCTGACGCTGCTGCTGTGGGCCTATCTTTTGGGGATGAAATAATGGGCATCGGTGAGAGTTCGTCACCGCTCGGACGCGTTCGCGGACTTGGCTCTGCCAAGCACGGCGGGGAACATTGGCTGCGCGAGCGGCTGCTGAGCGTCGCTCTGCTCCTGCTCGGAGTATGGCTGATCGCCAGCCTCTTGCTCCTTCCCGATCTCGACCAGCGCACGGTCGTCGAATGGCTGCGCTCTCCACTTGGTGCTGTCCCGCTGGCGTTGTTCGTGATCGCCGCGTTCCAGCACTCGCTCGATGGGTTGGGCGTGGTGATCGACGATTATGTGCATGATGAAGGCAACCGGCTGATCATGCGCGGCCTGCTTGTGTTTGTTGCCTATGGCGCCGCTGCGATCGCCTTGTTCGCTTTGGGCCGGATCGCATTCGGAGCTGCGGCATGACCCGCGCTGCCTATCCGATCGTCGAGCATGTTTATGACGTCGTGGTGGTCGGCGCCGGCGGAGCCGGGCTTCGCGCGACGATGGGCGCCGCCGAACAGGGGTTGAAGACCGCCTGCGTGACCAAGGTGTTCCCGACGCGCAGCCATACCGTCGCGGCACAGGGCGGTATCGCCGCCAGCCTCGGCAACATGGGGCCGGACCATTGGACCTGGCACATGTATGACACCGTCAAGGGGTCGGATTGGCTCGGCGATCAGGACGCAATCGAATATCTGTGCCGGGAAGCGCCGGCTGCGGTCTATGAGCTGGAGCATGCCGGGGTGCCGTTCAGCCGCACCAAGGACGGCAAGATCTACCAGCGCGCGTTTGGCGGAATGACCCAGAACATGGGTGAGGGTCCGGCCGCGCAGCGCACCTGTGCCGCTGCTGACCGCACCGGCCACGCGATGCTTCATGCTCTGTATCAGCAGAGCCTGAAGTATGATGCCGACTTCTTCATCGAATATTTCGCGCTCGACCTGATCATGGAGAATGGCGAGTGCCGCGGTCTGGTCGCGCTGTGCCTTGATGACGGGACGATCCATCGCTTCCGGTCACAGGCAGTCGTGCTTGCCACTGGGGGCTATGGCCGCTGCTATTTCTCGGCGACCTCGGCCCACACCTGCACTGGCGACGGGAACGCGATGGTGCTGCGCGCCGGGCTCCCGCTGCAGGACATGGAATTCGTCCAGTTCCATCCGACAGGGATCTACGGCGCCGGCGTGTTGATCACCGAAGGAGCGCGCGGCGAAGGCGGCTACCTCACCAACTCCGAGGGCGAGCGCTTCATGGAGCGCTATGCGCCGAGCGCGAAGGACCTCGCCAGCCGCGACGTTGTCTCACGCTCGATGGCGATGGAAATTCGCGAGGGACGCGGAGTCGGGGAGCACAAGGACCATATCTTCCTTCATCTCGACCACATCGATCCGAAGACGCTCGCCGAACGGCTTCCGGGCATCACCGAGACGGCCAAGATCTTCGCGGGGGTGGACCTCACTCGCCAGCCGATCCCGGTGGTTCCGACGGTTCATTACAATATGGGCGGAATCCCGACCAATTATCATGGCGAGGTCGTCACCCTGAAGGACGGAAACCCGGATTCAGTGGTGCCCGGCCTGTTCGCTGTTGGCGAAGCCGCCTGCGTGTCGGTCCACGGCGCCAATCGTCTCGGCTCGAACAGCCTGATCGATTTGGTCGTGTTCGGCCGCGCGGCCGGCCATCGTCTCGGCGAAGTGATCAAGGCCGGCGCCAAGCAGCGGGAGCTTCCTTCAACCAGCGCCGATCTTGCGCTGGATCGGCTCGATCGCTTCCGCAACGCGCAGGGGGGTAGCTCCACCGCTCAGATCCGTCTCGAGATGCAGCGGACGATGCAGGCGGACTGCGCCGTGTTCCGCACAGAGCGCACTCTTGAAGAAGGCAAGGCGAAGATCGGCGAGATCTACCGGAAAATGGCCGATGTGCGCGTGACGGACCGCAGCCTCATCTGGAACAGCGACCTGGTCGAGACGCTTGAACTCGACAATATGCTGGGCCAAGCGGTGGTGACGATGCAATGCGCCGCCAACCGCAAGGAAAGCCGCGGCGCTCATATGCACGAGGATTTTGCGGAGCGTGACGACGCCAACTGGATGAAGCACAGCATCGCCTGGATCGACGGCTGGGGCGGCCAGGGCGGCGACGTCCGGATCGATTATCGCCCCGTCCACGAATATACGCTCACTGAGGACATCGGCTACATCAAGCCGAAGGCGCGGGTCTACTAAGGGCAGGTTTGCGGAAGGCGGAATGACCGCTTCCGGACAGCCGGCAGAGCGCAGCGGACAGGTTGCCGGTCTGCTGCTGATCGCCGCTGCGGGCGCCGGGATGGCGATCGCCAACTCGACCCTCGAACCAGCTTATCACGGGGTCCTCGAAGCCCGGATCGGCCCGTTCACGCTGCATCAGTGGATTGCCGATGGGCTGATGGCCCTGTTCTTTCTGTTGGTCGGGCTTGAGGTCAAACGCGAATGGTTGTGCGGGCGGCTGGCGAGCCCCGCGGGCCGCAAACTGCCAATCCTTGCCGCCGCGTCGGGAATGGCCGTTCCGGCGATCATCTTTCTCGCCGTGACAGGCTTCGATCCGGTGCTCGCGCCGGGCTGGGCGATCCCAGCAGCGACCGACATTGCCTTCGCGCCGGACGGCTCGCCGACCGATCTCGCGGAGCTGGTGCGCAGCCACCTGCGCAACGACGGCCCCGTCACCTTCTGGCTGCGCTCCTGACGTCCCCCTAAAGCCCCTTTGGAATCAGCCGCTTGGACTGAACCGAGGCGGGCCTATATACTACGGGGTTCCTTCGCTCCACCCCTCCTCACCTCTTTTC
>CBFGZJ010000266.1:0-2934 GCA_965653215.1 uncultured Sphingomonas sp.
CCGGTCGCGCTGCTGCTCCCTGGGCTGATCACGGCGGCGATCGCCTTCATAGCTCCGCTCGAACTGCTGCTGATGTTCGCCGCGACTGTCTTCTCCGGCGAAATCCTGCGCATCGAAATCATCGCCTTCATAATCGCCACTGTCCTCCGGACGGCGGTAGCGCTGTTGCTGCTCCTCCTGCCGGGCGCGATTGTCGGCCAACACACGGAAATAATGGTCGGCGAACTGCAGATAATATTCGGTCTGGACGCGATCGCCGGCAAGCTGCGCGTCCCGGGCCAGATTCTTGTATTTTTCCAAGAGCTGCGCAGCGTTGCCCCGCTGCCGGTTATCCTGCCGGTTGCCATCCGGACGCCCGGAGAGGCCTTGGGGCCGCTGGCCCCCGCGGCCGCGGCGGCGGCCACCCTGTCGATTGTTGATCAAAGCAAGTCCTTTGCCGTCCAAACGCGACGTGTCGCCCCCCAACCGGCCTGCACTCAAAGCCGGTGACTTCCCCAACGATCGCAGCCGGGCTCCGCCGTGTTGCGGCGGCCCGCTGCCCCTGTGCATTGCCGCGCTCGCGCTTGCGTGTACGGCGGATGTCGTCGGGGGTGGGACCCAAGGTGCTCGTTCATTTTGGAGCAACCCCGTCCCTGTCGCCTATGTAACTAATCCCCCGCGCTTTTCCAAGAGGCTTTAGCGACAATCTTCCAGCAGTAGTGCGCGGTCGCGACCGCCAAGATCGCGAACCGCTCGGCATTCCCACCCATGATCAAGGAAGATCGCGGCAGCACTCGCGGCTTGGTCGAAGCCGATTTCAAACGCCGCAAGTCCACCGGGTGCGAGCAGGCTCGCTAGCTGCGGAGCGATGACGCGATAGGCGGCAAGGCCATCCGGCCCGGCGAACAGAGCCTCGGCGGGTTCGTATTCCGCGACACCGTGGCCGAGCTTCGCCCCCTCCGCGATATAGGGCGGATTGCACAGGATCAGGTCGAATTTCCCGGATGCTCCCTCACCCCAGTCGCCGATGCGAAACTCCGACCGATGCTGCATGCCGAGCTGCACGGCATTGCGCCGGGCAACGGTCAGCGCAAGCTCCGACCGATCGATACCGACCCCTTTTGCATTCGGCCATTCGGCGAGACACGCGAGCAGCAAAGCGCCGGATCCGGTGCCAAGGTCGAGGATCCGGGTTGGACCAGGCTCTCCCTGAAAGCGGGTCACGGCCGCCTCGATCAATGTTTCGCTATCCGGGCGCGGAACCAAAACTCCAGGCGCGACGTCCAGTTCGATGGTCCAGAACCCGCGACGTCCGACCAGATAGGCAACAGGCTCTCCGCCGGCGCGGCGCTCGATCAATTCGGCAAAGCCGTCCGGCACCTCTTTCGGAAGGTTCAGCAGCAATGTCTCGCGCTCGATTCCAAGCGCATGCGCGAAGAGCAATTCAGCGTCCAGCCGGGCGGTATCGCTGACATGCGACAGGCAATCCGCGGCTTCGGCCAACGCTTGGCTAACGCGGTTCACGCCTCATCCAGGCTTGCGAGGCGGCTGGCCTGATCCTCGGCCACCAGCGCGTCGATCAGCTCGGCGAGACCGGGCCCTTCCAAAATCGCATCCAGCTTGTGCAGCGTGAGGTTGATCCGATGGTCGGTGACTCGCCCCTGCGGGAAATTATAGGTGCGGATTCGCTCTGAGCGGTCGCCCGACCCAACCATCGACTTGCGCGTGCCCGCCCGCTCGCTCGCCAGCCGTTCGCGTTCCAGTTCATAGAGCCGTGTCCGCAGCACCTTCAGCGCCTTGGCCTTGTTCTTGTGCTGCGACTTTTCATCCTGCTGGATGACCACCAACCCGGTCGGCAAGTGCGTGATCCTGACGGCGCTGTCGGTGGTGTTGACCGACTGCCCGCCAGGGCCCGACGAGCGATAGACGTCGATGCGCAGATCCTTGTCGTCGATCTGAACGTCGACCTCTTCCGCTTCGGGCAGAACCGCCACGGTCGCCGCAGACGTATGGATGCGCCCGCCGCTTTCGGTTGCGGGCACGCGCTGCACACGATGAACGCCGCTCTCGAACTTGAGCCTGGCGAACACGCCCGCGCCGCTAATCGAAGCGACCACCTCCTTATAGCCCCCCACGTCTGACGCGCTGGCGGAGATCAATTCGAACCGCCAACCCTGCTCCTCCGCATAGCGCTGGTACATCCGCAGCAGGTCACCAGCGAACAAAGCGGCTTCGTCGCCGCCGGTTCCAGCGCGAACCTCGAGCATCGCCGCGCGCTCGTCCGCAGCATCCTTCGGCAGCAACTGGATGGCGAGGGCATGCTCCGCCTGGGGAAGCGCGCGGCGAATTTCTTCAGCCTCGACCAGCGCCATCTCCTTGAGTTCCGGCTCCGCCCCGATCTCATCGGCCATCGCAGTCAGCACATCGAGCTCCGCACGCAGGCGCCGCACCTCATGAGCGGCGGCAGCGACCGGCTCGATCGCCGAATAGTCCTTTGACAGACGGACAAATTCGTCAGTCGGCAGGTCAGGCGCGGCCATCGCCGCGGCAAGCTCATCCTTGCGCGCCTCGATTGACGCGATCCGTTCCCCGGAGATGTGGATCATGCCAGCAGTGCCTCAACCAAGCTGTCTAGTGCGATCTGCTGCTGTTCCTGGGTATGCAGATTTTTGAGGCCGATGGTCGGTCCGCCATCAACAAAAGCGGCGAACTGCGCTCCGCTGTTGACCGCGCGCTGCATCCGCTTTTTTGGATTGCCGCTATCAATGCGAAGGGCAGACACCCCAGCTCGCCGCGCAATGGCGGCAACCCGATGAGCATGCACCGCCGCCTGTTCATCCAGAGTGATGATCGCGAGACGAGGCTGTTCGGGCGCCGGTGCATCAATCAGCATCGCCAACCGCTCAATCCCTGCGGCCCACCGAACTCACGCTTCGATTCCGTCTAAAAGACTGA
>CBFGZJ010000267.1:0-2922 GCA_965653215.1 uncultured Sphingomonas sp.
CACCGCGCGATCGCCAGCGCGCTCCGCTCCTGTTGATCAACGCGCAGCGGCATCGTCCGCAGACCGCGAAGGATTTGCCAACTGTCGAACGCCGAGCCGGACAGGCCAGCCGCGTTGGCCCACCAGTCCATTTTCTCCGCCACCTCGGCGTCGGCAGCAGCAAGCGCGCCCCCGAACAAGTCGTGGTGGCCGTTAATCGCCTTGGTCGTCGAATGCATGACGAGGTCACAGCCGAGCGCGATCGGGTTCTGGCGGCACGGGGTCGGCAGCGTATTGTCCGCGACGACCAGCGCCCCGGCGGATTTCGCCTCCAGCGCTCTCCGCTCGATATCGACCACGCGCATCAACGGATTGGACGGGGTTTCAAGCCAGACCATCTCCGCCCCACCGCCGATTGCGTCGGCGAATGCGGCATCGTCGCGCTGATCGACGAAGCGGACCTTCAGCGTCCCGTTGTCGGCCAGTCCCTGCAACAATCGAAAGGTTCCGCCATAGCAATCGTGCGGAGCAACCACGCGTGCGCCCTGCGGCAACAGCAGCAACGCCAGCATGCACGCGGATTGCCCGCTGCTGGTGATCGCGCACCCGGCGGCACCTTCGAGCTCCGCCAGCGCGCGGCCGAGCAAGGCGCGGTTGGGGTTCACCGTCCGCGAATAATCGAAGTCAGGCTTATCCTCGGGCGAGTCCCACTCGAACGTGTCCGAGCTCCACAGAGGCGGCGCGATACTTCGATAAAATTCGTCGCTCACCACGCCCGCGGTCGCGGCAATGGTTGCCTCATCACGCGGGCTGCTCATGACCGCTCCTTAAGCGCATTTGCGATCAACTCACCGATCGCCGGCTCCTTGAGGAAGGCGTCATGGCCGTACATCGAATGCACCAGCTCCAGCCGCGACGGCCCGCCCAACGCGGACTCGAGCGAGACGCTCTGCCCGCGCGGGACCAGCACATCTTCCTCGACTCCGACCACAAGCGTTGGATTGGTGATCCGTGCGGGATCGACGCGGTGACGGTCGATCGAGGCTGACAGGCTCAAGAAGCGGCCGGGCGGCATCAGCTCGACGAAGGATTTGCCGCGCGCTTCGAGGTAATGGCCCGGTGCCGGGGTGCTGAGAGGATCGTGATGATCGATCCCGCCGGCGAACCGCTCCCCGAATTCCTCCGCGGTGCGGTAGGTCAGCATCGCCATGCCTCTGGCGATGGAAAGCGCCTCGCTGGCACACCCGTTGGCGAGACCCATTCCGACCACCCGCCGCTGAAGTGATCGCGCAGCGCTGGCGAACGGATGGGGTTCGGCATTGGCGGAGATGACGATCAGCTGCGTGGAAGGATTGTCCGACTGCTCGGCCCAGGCGAGCGCGACCATTCCGCCATAGGAAGCACCGATAATGGCGTGGACGGGTTCGCCGAGTGTCTCGATCACCCCATCGATGATCGCCGCCTGCTCATGCGTCGAGGCGGCGAAGCGCCCGCTGTCGTCGGCAAGGAAGTCGATGCCGAGAATGCGATAGTCAGCGGGATCGATCGCGCAGCCGGGTCCGAACAGGCGGCTCCACCAGCCACGCTCGCCTTGCTCGCCGCGCACCACCGCCGCACTGGCTGAAATGCCGCCCAGGACGATCAGCAACGGCGCCCCTTCCCGGCCGGTAACCAGGGCGCGCGTCCGGCCAGGAAGCGACTGAGCCGCGATCCCGGACAGCCGGACCGGCACGTCGACCCGCTGAAGCGGCAGCGCTTGAAACTCCGATTGGACAGCCGTCTGCAACGTCTTCGTTCCTATCGTTCACTCGAACGACGCTGCCAGACACCCGCTTGGTTGCCGTGCCGGCCGCATCGTTCCTCCTTCGAGAAACCGCCACCTTGCCCGGGGAGGCAGGTTGGCGTGGGCGCCAAGCCCACTCTTGATGCTTTGTCGGTAGCCGTTCAGCCCCGACGGCGACGGGACTTACCGGGTGACCGGTCACTTGTCACGGGGATTTTACATGCGCCGCAGGCCGCCCGCGACAGCGAGCGCAGACGTCCGGCCGCGGGCCCTCAGCCCTTGACCTTGTAGGCGGTGATCACCCCCAGGATGTAGGTCATGAACAGCGCGAGCTGAACCTTTCCGCTGGGATCGCTCCAGCCGAAATATTGCCCCCCAAAGGCAAACAGCAGCACGAACATGGCAATCGCCAGGATGCCCATTCGAGATCCCCATCACCTTGCCGGACGTTCCGGCAAACGTGAAACATGCCTGCTGATCCTTAACAGGCGGTAAAGCCTTGCCCGCTCCGGCGCTCGGCGTCATAGGCGGCATATCCAGCAACACGAGGCGGTTCGATGAAGGCGCGTGTCTACGTCACTCTGAAGCCTGGGGTCCTCGACCCTCAGGGCAAGGCGATTCACCACGCGCTTGAAGGGCTCGGCTTCGACGGCATCGCGGACGTTCGCGCCGGCAAGCTGATCGAGCTCGACCTGGCGGACGGAACCAGCGATTCCGACATCGAGGCGATGTGCCGCAAGCTGCTGGCGAACACCGTCATCGAAAATTACCGGATCGAGCGGCTGGGCGCCTGATGAAGAGCGCGGTCATCGTCTTCCCCGGTTCGAACTGCGACCGCGACCTCGCCGTCGCGATCGAGCAGATGACCGGCCGCAAGCCGGAGATGATCTGGCATCGCGAGACGGAGCTGCCGGACGGACTTGGCCTGATCGGCGTTCCGGGCGGCTTCTCCTACGGCGACTATCTTCGGTCGGGGGCAATCGCGGCGCGGTCTCCGGTCGTGCGGGCAGTAGCGGAGCAAGCGGCGCGCGGAGTGGCGGTGCTGGGCATCTGCAACGGCTTCCAGGTGTTGACCGAAGCAGGCCTTCTTCCCGGCGCGCTGATGCGCAACGCCAACCTGTCGGACATCTGCCGCACCGTCCCGCTGGCGGTGGCCAACA
>CBFGZJ010000268.1:0-2910 GCA_965653215.1 uncultured Sphingomonas sp.
CGTTGGACGGCAAGGTGATCATGCCGCGGGAAAGCGTCGCCACGGGGATGTCGAACCTGTTGCCTGCTGGAGCGGATATGAGCGGCTATGTCTTCGGCAAGGTTAATCACGGCTTTGGTGCGGGCGGGAGGGTCAGCCTCGGCGGCCCCGACAAGGGCACTTACGGCTGGCTTGGAGCGGCCGGAACTACCGCGCTCGTAAATCCTGCGCGCAAGCTCCGGATCGGCGGCTACCTCAATGTCATGCTCAGCTTTGGGTTCGCGAACGCCCTTCCTGCCGCAGTCGAGAAGGATCTCGCATGACCGACACGAATGAGCGGGTGCGCATCTGGGATGCGCCTGTCAGGCTGTTCCACTGGCTGCTGGTGATCCTGATCGCCGCACTGTGGTGGACCGGGACTGAGCGGATGCTCGATTGGCATCGGCTCGCGGGTTACTCGATCTTCGCGCTGGTCTTGTTCCGAATCCTGTGGGGCCTCTTCGGCAGCAGCACTGCTCGTTTCTCCCATTTCGTTCGCGGGCCGAGCGCTGTTGGGAGCTACGTCAGGAACGATCTGTTCCGCCGGGGCGGTGCGCCGCACGTTGGCCACAACCCGCTTGGCGGGTGGAGCGTGATCGCGATGCTGATCGTGTTGCTGGTCCAGACCCTGCTCGGCATGGTCGCGGTCGACATCGACGGCATTGAATCCGGGCCGTTCTCCTATCTGGTGGATTTCGAGACTGGGCGGCTCGCCGCCCGCCTTCATCACCAATTGTTCAACGTGCTGCTGGCATTGATCGCGCTGCATGTCCTGGCGATCCTCTACTACCTGCTTCACCGCCGCCAGAATCTGGTCGGGCCGATGATCACCGGGTCGCGCCGTCTGAACGGCGAGGCTCCTGCGATCCGCTTCGCTCCGACGGGCCTCGCGATCCTGCTCCTGCTGCTTTGCGCTGGACTAATTTGGGTGGCGGTGGCGATCTACGGGCAGGCGTAACCTGAAGTGAAGCTTATCCTTGTTGTAGCCGCCAGCGTGGGTGTGGCCCTAGCCCCTGCGTTCGTTGCCGCTTCCACTCCTGACGGCGACGCGATCAAGGGAAAGGCCGTGTTCGCCCGCTGTGCAAGCTGCCATGAGCTTCGGCCGAATGTGAACAAGGTGGGGCCGTCGCTCGCCGGAGTGATCGGGCGGCGGTCAGGATCGATCGTCACCTTCAACTATTCACCGGCGATGAAGCAGGCCAATCTCCAATGGGACGCCAAGACCCTCGACGCCTTCCTGACCAAGCCCGAGGCGGTTGTGCCCGACACACGCATGCCGTTTCCTGGTCTGCGTGATCCCGCGGACCGGGCAAACGTGATTGCCTATCTCGCCACCAGCACCTCCCGGAACTGACGGAGCGCTCTGGATAGCAGAGGGTGTGGCGCTATAGAGGCGCAATGCCCGCCCCCAGCATCGACGATGACGGCAGCCGATGCTGACAGCTGAAGAAGTCGAGATCATCCTCCTGTCGCTGCGGGTGAGCCTGGCGGCCATGATCCTCACCCTCCCCTTCGCCTTCGGACTCGCCTATCTGCTGGCGCGGGCGCGCTTCCCTGGAAAACTGGTCGTCGACGCGTTGGTCCATCTTCCGCTCGTTTTGCCCCCGGTAGTGATTGGGTGGCTTCTGCTGCTGGCGTTCGGACGCAACGGCCCGATCGGCGCCTGGCTTGAGCAGTGGTTCGGTATTTCCGTGATCTTCCGCTGGACGGGAGCTGCGATCGCTTCGGCGGTCATGGCGCTGCCGCTGATGGTCCGTGCGATCCGTCTCTCGCTTGAGAATATCGACCGGCGGCTGGAGTCTGTCGCGCGGACGCTCGGCGCGACGCCATGGCGAGGATTTCTGACCGTCACCCTCCCGCTGAGCTTGCCCGGAATCTGGGCAGCGCTGGTGCTCGGTTTTGCCCGATCCATCGGGGAATTCGGCGCAACCATCACCTTCGTGTCGAACGTTCCGGGCCAAACTCAAACGCTTCCGCTCGCCATCTATGGAGCACTGCAGATCCCGGGGAGCGATCCGACGGTGGTGCGGCTGGCGCTCATCTCGATCCTCCTCTCGATCGCGGCGCTCGTCGCCTCCGAAGCGCTCGCGCGCCGGGGAGCGGCACGGGTTGCCCATGTCCTTTGACGTCGCGATCCGCCGGACGCTGGGCGCCATCGAGATTGCTGTCGAGTTCGAACTCGACGAAGGCCTGCTGGTCCTCTCGGGGCCGTCCGGCTCCGGCAAGACCTCGATCCTCAACATGATCGCCGGCATCTTGCGGCCGGACCAGGGTCACATTCGACTTCATGATCGGACATTGTTCGACAGCGCTGCGGCGGTAGACGAACCTCCGGAACGCCGCCGGATCGGCTATGTGTTTCAGGATGGCCGCCTGTTCCCGCACAAGCGGGTGAGAGACAATCTGCTCTACGGATATCGGCTGACCGGCGCCTCCGATCACTGGCTGACCTTCGACGACGCCGTCGCATTCCTTGGCGTCGGTCATTTGCTGGATCGGTGGCCTTCCTCACTGTCGGGCGGAGAAGCCCAGCGCATTGCTATCGGCCGGGCCTTGCTGACCGGAGCCCGCGGATTGCTGATGGACGAACCTCTCACCTCGCTCGATCTCGACCGGCGCGAGGAGATCCTGCGCGTGATCGAGCGAGTTCGGGATCAACTGCGGATCCCGACGCTGTACGTGACTCATGATCCGCGCGAGGCCGAGCGCCTTGGAACCAGGATTGTGGGGATCGGAGCATCGCCCGCCTTATCAAACAGTTCTACTTGAATGGTTTGGGCTGCCAGCTAATGCTCCCCGATTGGTTCGCCCTGCGTAACGCAACGTGAGTATTGTGCGTGAAAGATTTGTGGAGTGTATCGCCGGAGCAGCGGTTCCAGTGGCTCGTCGGGG
>CBFGZJ010000269.1:0-2899 GCA_965653215.1 uncultured Sphingomonas sp.
TCAGCCTCGATCGCTTGCCCCTCATCGAGCAGCTTCTGCCGCAGCACTCCTGGCAACAGGCCGCGATCCACAGGCGGGGTCAGCAAGCTGCCGTCACGCTCCACGAACAGATTGGTGAAGCTTCCTTCGGTCAGCCGCCCATCCGGCCCGCGGAACACCGTTTCGAAAACCGCCTCGTCTCGCGCCTCCTGATAGAAGCCGCGGTCCGTTGTCTTGAAGCGCAATCGGAAGTCGCTGGGATCAACTGGCAGTGGCCGCACCGCGACCTTCACCGGCCCGCTCACCCTCTCCGGAAGCGGCTTGATCTCAATCGCCATCGACCCGGTCGGGCTAAGCATCAGCCGCGCCATCATCGCTGTCTTTTTCCCGAAAGTCGCTGCCTGCAACTCGTTTCGCGCCGCATGCCGGTCGAATGCGAATCCGAGGGCCTCGGCCGAGCGCGCCAGCCGATCGAGGTGCCGATCGAGTTCGATCACGCCTTCGTGCGGATCAAACCGCATGGTTTCGAACAGGTCGAACTGAGGCGCTGCACGGGTCACAAACTCTCCCTTGGCGAGACATTCCCTCCATTCATCCACGGCAATGCTGTCGACGACAAGAGCTGATCCGACCCCAAGCCGGGCGCTGCCCTGCCCGTCATTGATCTCCAGCGTCCTGATCAGGACGTTGAACGCGGCATCACCATCAGGCGCGATCCAGCCCATCGCGCCGGTGTAGGCGCCGCGTGGCTCGCGCTCGATCTGCGCCAACAGCTCCATCGCCGAGATCTTCGGCGCGCCGGTGACCGAGCCGCAAGGGAAGATCGCCTGGAGTACATCGAGTGCGTCGAGCCCGGGCCGGAGCCGCGCTGTCACGCGCGAGGTCATCTGATGCAGCGTCGGATAGGTTTCAACCGTGAACAGCTCCGGCACCGCAACACTTCCCGCCTCGGCAACCCGGGCAAGGTCATTGCGAAGCAGATCGACGATCATCAGATTTTCCGCCTGCTGCTTAGGGTCGCTCGCAAGCTGCGCTATGACTCCGGCATCCTCCTCCAATCCGCAGCCGCGGCGGGCAGTGCCCTTCATCGGTCGCGCCTCAAGGAGGCCATCGCGAAGCGTGAAGAACTGCTCCGGGCTAAGCGACAGCAGCCAGCCATTCGAGTGGCGCACCACCCCGCCCCAACCGGCGTCCGAAGTCGACCGCAAGCGGGCGTAGAGAGCCCGCGGATCGCCTTGGAATGCGACATCGCATGCGAAAGTGAAGTTCGCCTGGTAGAAATCGCCTGCGAACAGATGTTCGCGCACCGTCGCCGCAGCTTCCAGATAGTCCCGCCATTCCAATCGCGGTTTCGGCCGGGACACCCAGGCGCCTGCAGCGGGCGGCCAACTCCCAAGCATCTCCGCTGCGTCGCCTTCGGTGAAATCGTGAAAGAGCCCAAACCATAGCAAAGGCTGGCCTGACGTCTCCGCCAAGGCTCGCAGGCGTGGCTCCATCGCATACCCAGCCTCGTAGGCGAGGAAGCCCGCGGCATGAGCACCCGTGCCGACTGCTTCGCGAAGCCGGGCGAGCGCTGGCACCACCTGTGCTGGGTCCAATGCTTCGATGATGTGGAAGGGATCGGAATAGAGCCGGATCGTGCCGCCCTCGCGTGCGTCGTCGAACAACAGGAAAGGCGCAGTCGTCATCGGTTGCGCATTTGCCCGCAAGCTCCGCGCACCGTAAACCCCTTTGGGCGAAGCGGAGAGATGGTGATGCGTTCGGTTCTCTTGTCAACGGCGCTGCTGTTGCTGTCAGCGCCGGCTTCCGGTCAGTCCCTCCAGCCCGACGTTGCCAAGCGGATCGACCGCATTCTGCGCCGAACTCCGCTGATCGACGGCCATAATGACCTGCCTGAGCAGCTGCGGGAAAATTACCGCAGCAGCGTTGACGGGCTCGCCAGCGGAACCGCAAAGCGCGAGCCCCCGCTGATGACCGACATCGCGCGCCTGCGCGCCGGCAGGGTCGGAGCGCAATTCTGGTCGGTCTACATCAACGCCGCCGTTCAGGGCGACGAGGCAATCCGCCAAACGATCGAACAGATCGACACCGTGACCCGGCTGGTGGAAGCCTATCCGCGCGATCTTGAGCTCGCTTCGACCGCTGACGACATTGTCCGAATTCACCGGCAGGGGCGGATCGCCTCCCTGATCGGCATCGAGGGCGGCCACCAGATCGGCGAGAATCTGGCAGCACTGCGGCAGTTCTACCGGCTCGGCGCCCGCTACATGACGCTGACGCATTCCAAGACAACGGCGTGGGCCGACAGTGCGACCGACGATCCGAAGCATGGCGGGCTGACCCCGTTCGGGCTAGCGGTCGTGCGGGAGATGAACCGGCTCGGTATGCTGGTCGATCTGTCGCACGTCGCCCCGTCAGTGATGCGCCAGGCGATTACCGCATCGCGCGCCCCGGTCATCTTCTCCCATTCCGGTGCCCGCGCACTCAACGATCATCCGCGCAATGTTCCCGACGACGTGCTGAAGATGCTGCCCGCGAATGGGGGCGTGGTGATGATCAATTTCTACCCCTCCCACCTTTCGGAAGAGGTGCGTCAGTGGGGCGCCAATCAGGCGGCCGAGGAGGCGCGCTTGAAGGCGCTGTTCACCGGGCAGCCCGAACGGATCAAGTCGGTGCTGGATCGATGGACGGCAGCCAACCCTCGGCCGCGGGTGACCGTGAGTATGGTCGCCGCTCACGTCGATCATGTCGCTCGAACAGCGGGCCATGACCATGTCGGGATCGGCGGCGACCTGGACGGCATTCCATCCACGGTTGAGGGACTGGACGGCGTCGACGGCTATCCCCTGCTGTTTGCTGAGCTGATCCGGCGCGGGTGGAGCGATCGCAACCTTGCAAAACTCGCGGGCGGAAATGTGTT
>CBFGZJ010000270.1:0-2893 GCA_965653215.1 uncultured Sphingomonas sp.
CAACGCCGAAACTGACGGTGTCGGTCAGCTGAAGGGCATCACCACTTTTCGTTTCCGCAAATCAGGAAGTCGCGACTGGGGAAATCTGGGCGCGTATGACGGACGGGATAACACCGGCATCTGGCCGCTCGCGATCGAAGCGAAGAATGACAGTGTCTACGTGCTCGAGAGCCTGAGCGGCCGCGACGCATTATACCGCATGACGCTAGACGGATTTGGTACCAAGACGCTGATTGCCAAGAATGACAAGGTCGACATTGACGGAGTCGTCCACGTCGACCGCGGCCTTCCAGTCATCGGCTATCGCTACACCGACGATCGCGCGCGCACGGTTTATTTCGATCCGGACTACCTGAAATTGGGAGCCGCGCTCAGCAGGGCGCTACCATCCACTCCGCTTATCGACTTTGCCGCCGCATCGCGGGATGCCAAGGTGTTGCTGATCCATGCCAGTGCCGACACCGATCCCGGCGCCTATTATGTGCTCGACCGCACCACCAAGAGAATGGAGCAGGTTCTGCTCTCGCGCGAGCTAATAAAGCCGGAGAAGCTCGCGCCGGTTCAATCCATCACCTACCCTGCAGCGGACGGCACGATGATCCCGGCCTATTTGACCATTTCTAAAAATGGTTCAGCTAGGGGACGCCCGGCGGTAATCCTGCCGCACGGGGGGCCGAGTGCGCGTGACACTTGGGGCTTCGATTGGCTCGCCCAGTTCCTCGCGGCGCGCGGATATGCGGTGATCCAGCCCAATTTTCGGGGTTCCTCCGGCTATGGCGATGATTTCCACGGCAGGAACGCGTTCCGCGATTGGCGAACGGCGATGAGCGACATCAGCGCGTCCGGCCAATACCTAGTCGCGCAAGGTATCGCGGATCCAAACAAGCTGGCGATCCTTGGTTGGTCCTACGGCGGCTACGCCGCACTTCAGTCCGCGGTTCTTGAGCCGGATCGCTACAAGGCGGTGATCGCCATTGCACCGGTAACTGACCTTGCAATGCTACGCCGTGATGCCGCAGGGTTCAGCAACGCCAAATTGACTCGCCAGATGGTGGGCAAGGGCGATGAGCATCTGAAGCCAGGCTCGCCTCTGCAAAATGCCTCATTGATCAAGGCACCGGTGCTGCTGGTTCATGGCGACATGGATATCAATGTCAGGAGTCGGCACAGCGTGGAGATGGCCGCGAAACTAAGGAAGGCGGGGATTTCCGTCGAATTTATACATCACAACGACCTTGACCATTATCTGGAGGATTCGACGGCGCGGATCGAGATGCTGACCAAGATCGGCCATCTGCTCGATCGCACAATTGGCAAATAAACAACAAAAAAGGCGACCCGCGAGGGCCGCCTCTTCGTGTCGCGAGGTCGCGAGGATCAGCGCGAATAGAATTCGACGACGAGGTTCGGCTCCATCCGCACCGGATAGGGCACTTCATCAAGCGTCGGAACGCGGGTGTAAGTCACCTTGGTGGTCCCATCAGGCGAGACATAGTCGGGCACTTCGCGCTCGGCGAGGCCCTGCGCTTCGATCACCAGCGCCATCTCCTGCGCCTTGGAGCCAAGCTCGACCACGTCGCCAACGTTCACGCGGCGCGAGGCGATGTTGCACTTCACGCCATTGACCCGAATGTGGCCGTGGCTGACCAGCTGGCGCGCAGCCCAGATCGTCGGCGCGAACTTGGCGCGATAGACAACCATGTCGAGACGGCGCTCGAGCAGGCCGATCAGATTCTGCGAAGCGTCGCCCTTCATCCGGCTGGCTTCGGTGAAGGTCCGCTTGAACTGCTTCTCGGTGACGTCGCCGTAGTAGCCCTTGAGCTTCTGCTTGGCGCGCAGCTGCAGGCCGAAGTCGCTCATCTTGCCCTTGCGGCGCTGGCCGTGCTGGCCGGGGCCGTAGGAACGGCGGTTCACCGGGGACGACGGGCGGCCCCAGATGTTCTCGCCCATGCGGCGGTCGAGTTTATGCTTGGCGCTATTGCGCTTGCTCATCGTCGTTGTCCAATCTGCTACCGTTAAATCCCGGAACCGCACCGACTAGCCATTGCGCCAGCCGCGATCGCCGCTTCACCGGGAATGCGGGATCAATTGCGAAGCGGCGCGCCTAGCGGAGGACCTTCGCAAGGTCAAGTTGCGCCGCGCGCGCCGAGCCGCGATAGGGGGCGGATGACCATGATTCTGGATCCGGCCGACTGCAGCACGATGGAGCAGGTCCGAGCCGCCGTGGACGATCTTGACCGCCAGATCGTCGCGCTGCTTGGCACAAGGTTTAAGCTGATGAAGGCGGCGGCGCGGATCAAGACGGACCTAGCCGACGTTCGCGACGAGGACCGCAAGGCGGAGGTTCTGCGCCATGTCGATCAACTTGGCGCCAAGCTTGGGCTCGACCGCGCACTCCTGGCGCGGTTGTATGACGACCTGGTCGAAACCTCGATCGAATTCGAAACAACTGAGTGGAAGCAGATTCATCCTAGCGACGCTTCGGGTTGCTGAGCGCGCGGATCACTCCGCGCACCGCCTTGATCTCCCGCGACGACCAGCCCGGCTTGGTCAAGATGGTGCGCAGCGTGTTGCGGGTTGCCTGCGTGCGTTCGGGCGGGTGGAAATAATCGGCGGCCTGCAAGGCTGAGTCGAGTTGCTCGATCATTCCTTCGAGCTCCGCGTGAGGAGCGGGTGGCTCGCTGTCCTTGAGGGTGGGAGTGGCCAGTTCCGCCTCCCGCGACCATTCATAGGCGAGCAGGATCACCGCCTGAGCCAGGTTGAGCGAGCCGAACTCCGGATTGATTGGGACGGTGACGATCGCGTTCGCGACGGCCGCCGGTGCCGAGAGGACCGACGCCTCGCCGATGCCCTTGGCACCGAACGGGCCGTCGGGGGAGGGGACCTCCACGAT
>CBFGZJ010000271.1:0-2891 GCA_965653215.1 uncultured Sphingomonas sp.
GATGCTGCCATTGGTCGGTTTCGTGATCGTAATCGTCGCAATTGCAGGGATCGCGGGGGTCGCTTTCGTCCGCCGGTCGACACGCGCGCTGTACGTCAGTCGCTTTGAAGCCACCCATGATGAGCTGACGGGACTGGCCAACCGGCGCCTCATGACCATGACGATCGAGCAGGCTCTGGCCGAGCGCAGACCGATGGCCCTGATGTTCATCGATCTTGATCGCTTCAAGGAGATCAATGACCGCTGGGGGCATTCGGCCGGAGACGATGTCGTCCGCATCGCGGCAGCCCGGATCAGCGACTCTGCCAAAGGCGCGATGGTCGCTCGGTTCGGCGGAGACGAGTTCGTCGTCCTGATCCTCGATCATTGCTCGACCCATTCCGATGTCGCGCTGGGGATTCTGACCGCACTCCGCAGGCCCTACGCCATTGGCGATGACTCCGTTGTTCTTTCCGGCTCAGTCGGGATTGCGCTCGCTCCCGATCATGCCACGACCGCCAGTGAGCTCATGCGCAAGGCAGATCTTGCGCTGTACCGCGCCAAGGCTTTGGGGAAGGATCGCTTGGTCAGCTTCGATCAGGGCATGGATGATCAGCTGCGGGCGCGTCAGCAACTCGAGCATGAACTTCGGCGCGCGCTCGACCAAGGCGAGATCGCCGTCGCCTATCAGCCTTGCTTCAACGCGCAGGGCCAACCGGTCGCCGTCGAGGCCTTGGCGCGATGGAACCATCCCGTTCGCGGCACGCTCGAACCGGACTCGTTCATCCCCATCGCGGAAGATTCGGCGCTGATCCGGGACCTCGACATGCTAGTGATGGCGACCGCATGCACCGATGCCTTGGCGTGGCGCAATTTGCAGCTCTCCGTCAACGTCTCCTCTGCAACCTTGGTCAACCCGCGGTTTGCGACAGAGGTCTCGCGTGAGATTGAGCGCATCGGTTTCCCAGCCGAGCGCCTGCGGTTGGAAGTGGCCCAGGGTGGAGCCGACCTCAATCGCGCCGAGATCCTCACGAACATGACAGAACTCCGCGCAATCGGCATCAATTTCGGGATTGATGATTTCGGAACAGGGCGCCTCAGCCTGCAATATCTCCGCTCGTTACCTTTGGACTCTCTCAAGATCGCGCGGCGGTTCGTGGCGGGGCTGACGGATGACTCCGTCAGTCGACTGCTCTTGCCGGCAATGGTGATGCTCGGCCACTCGCTTGGGCTCAAGATTGCGGCGGAAGGAGTCGAAACCGAGGGCGAGCTGCAGCTGCTTCGGGCGGCCGGATGCGACGAGTATCAAGGCTATCTGTTCGGCCGCCCCATGGCTTGCGAGGCAATCAATGCTGAATTCGCCCGTGCTTCGGGGCAGGTGGCGGCTGCCTAGCCTATGTCTTGATCAACTGCGCCAGTTCCGCGGGGGTTAGCGGATGCCGCAACTGGTCCATCGTGCACTGCTTCGGTCGCTTGTCCGGTCGCTTCCGGAGCAGCCTGGTGCCATGCCGAAACCGGTCGCCGGTTACCTGATCATACAAGACTTCAACCACGATCTCCGGCCGGACCGGCTGCCACTCGGTGGAGCGCTCGGTTGCCCAGCGGCTTTGCCCGCCGGGTGCCTTACCGGTGAATCCCGGCGACTCCACGAGCGGTTCAAGCGCGGCCGTCCACGCGGCGCGTTCTCCGGCAGAAAGGGATGAAGTGAAGCCAACGTGGTTGAGCAGGCTTTCCTCGTCATAAAGCCCAAGCAATAGCGAGGCGACGCTCGTATTGGCGCGATCGTAGCGGAACCCGCCGACCACGCAGTCGGCCGTGCGGTGCTGCTTGACCTTGATCATCGCCCGCTCGCCAGCTTGATAGGGTTGATCTAGCCGCTTTCCGATCACTCCATCGAGTGCGCCCCCGCTGCGGTTCAGCCATCGTGCTGCAGCCGAGGCGCTGTCGGTTGCCGGCGACAACAGGAGCATAGGCTCGCTCTCGCCGGCGATGAAGCGCTCGAGAGCGGTGCGGCGTTCGCTCAAGGGCTGGGCCAGCATCGGCCTGTCCCCCAGCTGCAGCAGATCGAAGCCGATCAGCATCGCCGGAGTTTCGCTCGCCAGCTTCGTAATCCGGCTTGCGGCCGGATGAAGGCGCAGCTGCAGCGCATCGAACGATAGCGTACCCTCCCGGATGATGATCAACTCGCCATCAAGGATGAAGCGAGTGCTGCGGAGTTGAGCGAGCATCGCCACCACCTCGGGAAAATAGCGGCCGAGCGGCTTGTCTGACTTCGACCAGAGAGCAACATCACTACCGTCGCGGACAGCAATGCAGCGGAAGCCGTCCCACTTCGGCTCGAATTGCCAGCCGGGGTCCGTCGGAAGTTCCTCGACAAGCAGTGCTTCCATCGGTTCGAACGGGCTCATGTCAGCTCGATCCAAACGGGCGCATGGTCACTCGCCTTGTCCCAGCCGCGGACGCTGCGCTCGACACCCGCAGCCTTGAGCCGGCGGACCGCGGCTGCGTTGAGTAGGAAATGGTCGATGCGGATCCCCGCATCACGCGCATAGGCGTTCCGGAAATATTTCCAGAACGTGTAGCAACGGTCATCGGGGCGCAATGTCCGAAGCGCATCGGTCCAGCCCTGCGCCAGCAGCTGGGCATAGAGCGCTTTCGCCTGAGGAGCGAACACGGCGTCATCGAGCCAGCGCTCCGGCGCATAGACGTCGAAGTCGGTCGGGATGATGTTGTAATCGCCAGCGAGGATGATCGGCGCATCCATCGTCACGAGCGACCCGGCATGACTGATCAGCCGCCCGAGCCATGCCAGCTTATAGTCAAACTTCGGACCCGGGCGCGGATTACCGTTTGGCGCATAAAGGCAGCCAACGAGTATGCCTCCGACCGCTGCTTCGATGTAGCGGCTCTGC
>CBFGZJ010000272.1:0-2883 GCA_965653215.1 uncultured Sphingomonas sp.
CGGCGCAGGCCGACGGGCCCGCCGAGCTTGGCAATGGCATCCTGCTCAAGACGGGTCGCTTCGGGCCCTATGTCGAGCAGGGTGAAGGGAAGGAGGCCAAGCGCGCCTCGATCCCCAAGGATGTTCCGGCCGACGGCCTGACGCTTGAAATGGCCGAGAAGCTGCTGTCGCTTCCGCGCGAGATCGGAGCCCACCCGGAGACGGGGCAGCCGATTGTCGCGTCAATCGGCCGCTACGGACCCTATCTGATGCACGACGGTAAATATGCGCGGCTGAGCTCGACCGCCGAGGTGTTCGAGACGGGCATGAACGCGGCGGTGGTCAAGCTGGCGGAGGCGGCGGCGGGTGGGGGACGGCAGCGCGGCGCTTCCCGCGAGCCGATCGCGGTGCTCGGGGCTCATCCGGAAAGCGGCAAGGAGATCAAGGTGCTCGAAGGCCGCTTCGGTCCCTATGTCAGCGACGGCGCGACACATGCGACGCTGCCGAAAAGCGCCGACCCGAAGGCGGTGACGCTGGGCGAGGCCGTGGCTTTGATCGACGCCAAGGCCGCCAAGGGCCCGGTGAAGAAGAAAAAGAAGGTGGTGCGCAAAAAGAAGGAGTGAACGTCATTGCGAGGAGCCGCAGGCGACGCGGCAATCCAGCGGCAACTGGATTGCGCCGCTATGCTCGCAATGACGACATACACCCTCGGCAGCCCGGATCCTTGATCAGGCGCACCGCTCGCCAGCTCAGTTCCACCCCGTCGAACAGGAACAGCTTGCCGGCAATGTCCTCGCCGATGCCGGCGATGGCGCGGATGGCGGCAAGCGCGGCGAAATTCCCCACGGTTCCAGTAAGCGCGCCAAGCACCCCCTGTTCGGCGCAGGTATCGCAATCGTCGGCATCGAACGCGTCGCCAACAAAGCAGCGGTAGCAGGGCTTGTCCGCTTCCCAGCCACGAAACAGGCCGACCTGGCCCTGGAAACGGCTCGCGGCCGCCGACAGCAGCGGAATTCCGAGCTGGGTGCAAGTGTCGCCCACTAGCAGCCGGGTCGCGAAATTGTCGCACCCGTCGATCACCAGATCATGGTGCTGAAGCAGCGCTTGACCGTTGTCGCCTGTCAGCCGTTCAGCGAGTGGCATCACATCGACGTGAGGATTGAGCGCGCTTGCAAATGCGGCGGCGAGGACGGCCTTGCTCTGCCGGATCTCGTCCTCGCGAAAGATCGTCTGCCGCTGCAGGTTCGAGCGGGCGACAGTATCGTCATCGATGATCGTCAGGCGGCCAATGCCTGCTCCGGCGAGCGCCGGAATGACCGCGCTGCCGATCCCACCCGCGCCGATCACTGCAACCCGCGCGGCCTTCAGCTTGAGCTGGCCGGCGCCGCCGAATTCAGGGAGAACGAGGTGGCGGGCGTAGCGGTCGAGCTCCTGGTCGGTAAGCGTCACTGTCCCGTTGAGCCAAACCCGCCGCTGCCGCGGGCCGTCGCGCCAAGCTCTTCCGCCTCCACGAAATGGGCCCGGAGCACCGGCGCCGGGACCAGTTGCGCGATCCGCTCGCCCCGCCGGATGGCGAATTCCTCGCGCCCATGGTTGATCAGGATGACCTTCACCTCGCCGCGATAATCGCTGTCGATCGTCCCGGGCGTGTTGAGGCAGGTGATGCCGTGCTTGAGCGCGAGGCCGGAGCGCGGCCGCACCTGGACTTCATACCCCTCGGGGATCTCGATAGCGAAGCCGGTCGGAACGGCGGCTCGGGCGCCCGCGACCAGCACCAGATCGTCGGCAGCGCGCACGTCGAGGCCGACCGCATGCTCCGTCTCATAGGCCGGGAGCGGCAGCCCGTGACCGTGGGGCAGGCGGAACAACTTGATGGTGATCATGAGAGCTCCTGGGCAATGCGGGCGATCAGCCGGCGCGCGACTGAATCTTTCGGCTCTTCCGGCCAATGCTCCACCCCCTCGGCGGTGACGAGATGAATGCGATTATGTTCGCCACCCATCACATCGCCGGATACGTCATTGGCAAGGATCCAGTCGGCCCCCTTGGCCTGCCGCTTGGCAACCGCATTCTCGGCCACCTCGTCGGTTTCGGCGGCGAACCCGATCAGCAGCGATGGGCGGTTCGGATGATCGGCGAGGGTCGCGAGGATGTCGGGATTGGGCGAAAAGATGAGCTGCGGCGGCCCTGACGACTTCTTGAGCTTGGTCGGGCTCGGCTCGACCCGCCAATCGGCGACAGCGGCGACCATGATTGCCACATCGGCCGGCAGCGCCTGCTCGACTGCGTCCGCCATTTGCCGCGCTGTCTCGACATCAATCCGCGCGACCCCTCCTGGAGTGGGAAGGGCGACCGGCCCGGATATGAGCGTAACCCGGGCGCCTGCCCGCGCGGCCGCGGCCGCGATTGCGAAGCCCTGCTTGCCCGAGGAGCGGTTGGCGATCACCCGCACCGGATCGATCGGCTCATGCGTCGGACCGGCGGTGACGAGGATGTGCTTGCCAGCGAGCTCCTCCCCGGAACGGGGAGGGGGACCATGCGAAGCGTGGTGGAAAGGGGATAGGGAAGGGCCAGGCTCGTGGGGAGCCCCCTCCGTCAGCCCTTCGGGCTGCCACCTCCCCGTTCCGGAGAGGAAGTTTTGCAGCTCCGCCGCGATATCGACCGGCTCCGGTAGGCGTCCCGGTCCAAATTCACCGCAGGCCATTTCACCCTCGACCGGTTCGATGACGAGGATCCCGTCGGCCTTGAGCTGCGCGACATTGCGCTGCGTTGCTTCGTGCTGCCACATCCTGACATTCATCGCCGGTGCGACGACCACTGGCTTGTCGGTCGCGAGCAGCAGCGTGGTGGCGAGATCGTCGGCAATGCCCGCGGCCATCTTCGCGATGAGGTCCGCGGTGGCTG
>CBFGZJ010000273.1:0-2856 GCA_965653215.1 uncultured Sphingomonas sp.
CACCGACATCCTCACCAAGAGCCTGGGCTCGAACAACCCGCACAACATGGTGCGCGCGGCGATGGACGGCGTCGCCGAGCGCTTGGTTGACATGCTCACCGCCGCGCGGGTGAAGCGCGATCATCTTGCGAATGGACATTGATTCCTCCCTGCTTGTTCTTCGCGAACCGGAACAAAGCAAGAAAGTTCCACTTGTGCAAAATAGGATTTGGCGTAAGGTCAGGCCGTCAGACTGGGAGATGCTTACTGCCAATCACGAAACTCACGTTGCTTCATTGACTTAGTGTCGAGCGGGAGGCCGAATCGATCCTGAGCCTTTGTTACTCCCTGGTGAGTGACATGTTGGCTGCAAATCGATTGGCTCTCAGGAAATCGACCAAACACGTCGAACAGGGGAGCATCCAACATGTTATTCGATACACTTCGACTTGTCGGAGTCGAGGGCGCTGGCTGGCGCGTCGAATTCATCGACGCGTGCGGTGAGGTCGTGCTCGCATCTACAAAAACCTATCACACGTTTGCTGAAGCACTAGATGCTCTTCGGTGCTTCTCGGATTGTGTGAGCATGTTCTGAAACGGAGGGCAGGCTCGGTGTCTGCCCTCCAATTTCGGGAGAGATATTGTGACTCCGATACAGATGTTTGTGATCAGCGTGATCACATTGGTCTTGGGTAGTCTGGTGGGCTGGTGGTTCGGCCGCCAGCAGGCAGCGCTGTTGCGCCGGGAGCGGGATGGTGCGCTTACCGAATTGGAACAGTCGCGCAGCGACTGCGAAAGCTGGCGGGCCCGGTTCAACGAAGCGGTTGTCAATCTAGCTGCAGAGACCGAAAAGACTCGACGGCTTAACGAAGTAGAGGGGAATCTTGCCGCCGAACGTCAGCAGAGCGCGGTATTGGTCGCTGAGCTAGCTGGAGTACGCGCTGCTGACGAAGAGCGCCAGAGGGCGCATCAGGCGCAGATGACGGAGCTGAAGGAAGCCCGCGAAGCGTTGACCGCTCAATTTGCGGAGATTGGTGGCAAGCTGCTCGGCGAAGCGCAGGATCAGTTCCTGAAACGCGCCAATGCTCGCTTCGATGAGGCTGGGCAGCGCAATGAGGAGAAGCTGAAGACCCTGCTTCAGCCGGTCGAGACGACCCTGAAGCGCTATGAGGAGGGGCTGGCGAAGGTCGAGAAGGAGCGAGAGGGTAGCTACCGCGAGCTTAGCAAGGCGGTTGAGTTGCTTCACGCTGGTCACACTGCCGTAAAGGAGGAAACAGCTCGTCTGGTGAACACTTTGCGAGCGAGTCCCAAGGCCCGGGGACGCTGGGGCGAGCAAAGCCTCAAGAACGTCCTGGAGCAGGCTGGCCTTACCGAGGGCGTGGACTTCAAGACGGAAGTTTCGGTGGAAACTGGGGACGGCACCCTCCGTCCAGACGTGATCATCAATCTGCCCGGCGGCCGCAAGCTAATCATCGACGCCAAATGCTCATTGAATGCCTATCTTGACGCCAGCGACTGCGTTGAGGAATCTACTCGCCTTCATCACCTCAAACTCCACGCGGGCTCGGTTCGCACCCATGTTCAACAACTCAGCTCAAAGGCTTACTGGGCACAGTTCGCCGGTTCTGCTGAGTATGTTGTGCTATTCATTCCAGGAGAGCATTTTTTAACGGCCGCTCTCGAGTATCTCCAAAATCAGGAGGACTACGACCTCTGGCAAGCAGCAATTGAGCGGCGGGTGCTGTTGGCGACGCCCACGAATTTGGTGGCGATAGCCAGAACGGTTGCGAGTGTTTGGAAGCAAGAGCGGCTAAGTGAGGCAGCCGATGAAATTGCGCGCCTTGGAAAGGAGTTGCATTCCCGTCTGGCGACCATGGGCGAGCATATGAAGAAGGTGGGCAGCAATCTACAAACTGCGAGTACCGCCTACAACCAGATGGTCGGCAGCTTCGAGAGTCAGGTGTTCACGCAGGCACGGCGGTTCGAAGCTTTGGGGGCTGGGAGTGCCAAGGAAATCGGTACGCCGCCAATGATCGAGGCGAGTCCTCGCCCGCTCACCAAGCTAGTCGCTCCAGCCGATGAGGGTACCGCCGAGGCCGCCGAGTAGCTACCGTCGCAGGAGGATCGAACCGCGGCTGTTGCTGAGCGTGAGCTGTTTCGGCCCGGCCCAGTAAAGCTGGACGTCCCGCTCAAGGATCGATGTTCCGTCGCGTTCCCAGCTCATGTCGGGGCAGGCCATCTTGGTCCCGGCAAGCACGCCGAGGTCGAGGACCATGTCGCGCACCTCATAATTGGCGCCAAGCCCGTTGCAGTTGAACTTCATCTCGACCCGGTCCTGGTCGAACCGCATGAAGAAGTCTCCGACCGGCGTGTCCCGCCCGTTGATGGCGTGAACCCGCCACTGCGACCCGCTGAGCGGCAGCACTCCTGGGGCGCCGGGCTGATAATTGCCCGGCGGGTAGGGAGACGAAGGATAAGGTGCGTTCGGTGGATAAGGTGCGCCTGGCGGGTAGGAGGGGTCCTGCGGCGGATAGCTCGGATCGGGCGGGTATTGAGCGCCGGGCGGATACGGCGGGTAGCTCGAGTCGGGCGGATAGGATTGATAGGGTCCATCGGGCGGGTAG
The DNA here is from genome assembly GCA_965653215.1 of uncultured Sphingomonas sp. Lineage (GTDB taxonomy): Bacteria > Pseudomonadota > Alphaproteobacteria > Sphingomonadales > Sphingomonadaceae > Sphingomicrobium. The sequence goes on from CBFGZJ010000273.1 coordinate 2,604, forward strand.
GGAGGAGGTGCGGTCTCGCACGCCGCCACCAGCAGGCTCAGCACGGACGCAACTGGAACCCACAATCGTTTCATATCCGTCCAACGCGGCCCGCCGGACGAGGGTTCCCGCGTCAGATGACCCGGCGCAGGTCAAGCGAACCGGCTTCGCTCACTAGCCGGAGCCGGGTTCCGCTGAGCCGTTCGACGCGCATGTTGCTGCCCAGGATCGCGAGCCCCTGAGTTTCGAACTGGCTGCTGGGGTCGGAACAGCC
>CBFGZJ010000274.1:0-2828 GCA_965653215.1 uncultured Sphingomonas sp.
CACGGTCGCCCCGTGGTTCGGCTGATCACCATCCCCGAGGGCATGCCCGCGATCCTGGTTCAGGAGAAGCTCGCATCGGTGCCAGACCTGACCGGGCCGGCGCCGCTGCCGGCAGAAGGCAGCGTGCTGCCGAACAGCTATGACTGGCAGGCCGGGGAGCCACGCGCTGCGGTCCTCCAGCGGATGACATCGGCGATGGACAAGCACCTCGCTGCGTTATGGGCAGGGCGCAAAGGCAATTGCCCCGTTTCGACTCCGCACGAGGCGGTCACGCTGGCGTCGATCGTGGAAAAGGAGACCGGCAAGTCCTCGGAGCGCCGGACGGTCGCGGGGGTCTATTGCAACCGGCTGCGGATCGGCATGAAGCTCGATGCCGATCCGACGGTCATCTATCCGATCACCAAAGGGAAACCGCTGGGACGCCGAATCCGGCGATCGGAGCTGAATGCGATCACCGGCTACAATACCTATCGCGAGCCGGGCCTGCCGGCGGGTCCGATCGCCAACCCCGGCCGCGAGAGCATTGCCGCGGTCCTAAACCCCGCGTCGACCCGCGCCCTCTACTTCGTCGCCGACGGCACCGGCGGCCATGTGTTCGCCGAGACGCTCGCTGAACATCAGGCCAATGTCCGTAAGTGGTATGCGATCCGCCGCAGTCGCGGCGAGATGTAGTCAGGAACTGGCGCTCGCTATCGCAGCTGCTGGAACGTAGCCGACGCGGCGTTCAACGCCCCCATAGCCCCACGCCCAATCCGACGTGCATTCAAGCATCTCGAAGGGGGCGCCTCGATCCAGCTCGGCGACGACCGAGGATTCCGCGGCCGCTCCGCTGCGCAACCAGGTCGCTTTCACGAGCACGCGTGGCAGCGGGACGGCATAATGCGAGGCGACGATCGTGCCCGCCAGCGCGATGTCGGCAAGGTCCGGGCGATAGGCCGCAAACGCGGGATCGGGAGGTTCGGACGACCCCCGCAGGACAAAGCCGTCAATGATGCGCGAAGAGCGGTTTGTCGGCTTGTGTTCTGGAGCGGCTGGCTGCGGATTCGTCTTCGTGGAGATTGCGTTTGAAGCCTTCAAGGAAATCGGTCCCGCTCCTGGTGCGGACGACGAACACGTTGCGGCGGTCGTCCTGGTCACGTTCGCGGCGGAGATAGCCGAGGGCCCCCAGCGTGTTCAAGGCGCGCGTGACTACCGGCTTGGAAACGCCAAGCATCCGGGCAATTCCGCGGACGGTATGAGGGCCGGGGGTTAGGTACACGATTAGGAGGAGCGCCATTTGACGGTTGGTCAGATCGGGAACACCCGACCGAACATAGGCGATTAGCGTTCGCATCCAGGAGGCCAGCGAAAGCTCGCCCATTGCCATACTCCATCCACACCGTCCCTGGTAAATCTCAAACGGCACAGAGGCTTAATTGTTGCGTATGCGGCCTAAAAATTCCCCGCCGAGTAGCGCCGACGGAGCATTTCAAACGCTGCCCGCATCCCCATCGCCTCGCCGCCGCGCGGACGGCCGGGCTGGACTTTCGGCTGCCACGCGAAGGTGTCGAGGTGGGCCCAGCGGACGCCATCCTGAACGAAGCGCTTGAGGAACAGCGCCGCGGTGATCGAGCCGCCGAACGGCGAGTCCGCCGAATTGCTGAGATCGGCGAGGTCGGACTTTAGCATGTCGTCATAGCCGTCCCACAGCGGCATCCGCCACAGCGGGTCGCTGACGGCCTTCGCCGCCTCCTCGATCTCACTCGCCAGATCATCATCGTTGGAGAAGAGCGCCGGCAGGTCCGGCCCGAGCGCCACCCGTGCCGCCCCCGTCAGGGTGGCGAAGTCGAGCAAAAGTTCGGGCTCCTCTTCGCAGGCCCGGGTGAGCGCGTCCGCCAGGATCAACCGTCCTTCCGCGTCGGTATTATCGATCTCGACATGAAGCCCGGACCGGCTGGGGAGCACATCGCCGGGGCGAAACGCACCGCCGCCAACAGCATTTTCAACCGTGGGAATGAGCAGGTGCAAGCGGACGGGCAGCCGGGCTTCCATGATCAGCAAAGCCAGACCGACGGCGTGAGCCGCGCCGCCCATGTCCTTCTTCATCAGCCGCATGCCGGCTGAGGGCTTGATGTCGAGCCCGCCGGAATCGAAACAGACGCCCTTGCCCACAATCGCGATCCGTGGGTGCCGCTCATCGCCCCATTCGAGCTCGATCAGGCGCGGCGCACGCTCCCGCACCGCCGCGCGACCGACCGCGGCGATCATCGGATAATCGCGTTCAAGCGCGTCACCGGAGGTCGACTGCACCTTCGCCCCGGAGGCCTCGGCTGCGCTGCGGATCGCCTGCTCCAGCTCGGCCGGGCCGAGGTCGCTTGCCGGGGTGTCGATCAAATCACGGACCAGCGCGGTTGCCCTCGCCAGACGTACCGCAGGCTCGATCTGGGCTGGATCACTCGTCAGCAGCACCCGTTCCCCGGCGGAATTCTGGGGCTTCTGCTTGTAGCGCTCGAATCGGTGCTGGCCGACCAGCCAACCCAGCAGCGCCGGGCCGGGCTCACGTCCTTCGGCGAGCCGGTATGCGCCGGCGGGGAGTGCTTCAGCGAGCTTCGCCAGGCACCAGGGCGAAAGCCTCTCCACATTCGCAACCGCGGAGACCACCTCAAGCTCGGCCGAGCCGACGCCCGGCAGGATCAGAAATTGATAGCCGGTCTTGCCGTCGAACCGGGCAGCTTCGATCAGCGCGCGCCGCGCCTCGGACTGGGCCTTGATCCACTGCTCGGCCGTCTTTTTGTCAACCAGATGAATGGTACGCGCCGGCTGCCCGCGGTCCGGCTGAAGAAGCGCAG
>CBFGZJ010000275.1:0-2809 GCA_965653215.1 uncultured Sphingomonas sp.
CCTCCTGCACCGTCAGAAAGGCGTTTGGGCCAACGCGCTTGCGAGCAGGCAGCGCCTCGAACTTGGACGCTGCCGGCATGTCGGTGTCGATCGCAGCCTTGCCCGCCGCCGCAACGTCAACCAATTGGGGCAGCCGATGGTAAGCCTGCGGGCCCACCACGATGTCGATCAATGGCGAACGCGCCTTCGCTTCAGGTCCCTCGGCCTGCGCCACGCATCCCGCGAGCGCAATTATCGGTTTGCTGCCATCCTCGCGGCGCAGCCGACCGACGTCGCTGTACGCCTTCTCGGCCGCTTTTTCGCGGATGTGGCAGGTGTTGAGGACGACCAGGTCCGGCTCCGCTCCCTCTTCGGCGGCGGTGAGGCCGTGAGACCCCAGCAGCTCGGCCATCCGCTCACCGTCATAAACATTCATCTGACAGCCGAACGACTTGATGCGGAAGGTTTTGGGAGCCGGGGACATGGCGCGGCCTATACGGAAGTTGCTCCAAGTGCGGAAGCAATTGCATCATGCGCCGTCCGCGCGAGCAGCTTTCGATCCGAGACGGTGTCAAGGGCAGGCAAAATCGTCACCGTGACCGCGAAGCGGCCGCGTCGACCGAGGACGCGAATAGCATTGGCGATCCCGCTTTCTCCCGCCGGCCAGCTCAAGCCTGATCGAGCCAAGCCATAGTCAACGGCCACCGGATGAACGTTCACGCCCATTGGCGGCGGCGCGACTACCGACAGCAGTGAGGGACGGAACGGCAACAGCCGCCCCTCTCTGCCGACCGTTCCTTCCGGGAAGAGAGCAAGGGGCTGGCGTCCCTCCAGGGCCTGCCGCATTGATTTCGCCTGACGCTGGATTCCCTGGCGGTCATCGCGATCGACATAGATGGTGTGGTTCTGATCGCACAGCCAGCGGATCAGCGGGTGGCTCCGCAATTCCGACTTCGCGACGAAGGCACACCCGGTCGTGGCCGCGAGGATCGGGATGTCGAGCCAGCTGATATGGTTGGCGAGGATCAGGCTATGCGGGGCCACCTGGGCGCCGTCACTCCTGATGTCCGCGCCGCAAATGCGAGCAACTCCGGTCAGGAAGCGGCGCGGCCAGGGCGACTGTCTTCCAAATGCCCCAATTGCGAGGTGGCAGGGAACGCAGATCAGCAGCCATGCGACAAGAGTCAGCGCGCGACGTGCCGCTCTGAGCCTGGTGAAATCAGCGCGAACGATCGACCGGGACGCCGTAGAGCTCCATGCGATGGTCCACGAGCCGGTAGCCGAGACGATCCGCGATCCGGCGCTGCAAGGCTTCCAATTCCTCATCGACGAATTCGATGACCGTCCCGCTCTCGACATCGATCAGATGGTCGTGATGGGTCTCGGCGGCGGCTTCATACCGCGTGCGGCCGTCGCCAAACTCATGCCGCTCCAGAATGCCAGCCTCTTCGAACAGGCGGACGGTCCGGTAAACGGTGGCGATCGAGATGCCGGGGTCGACCGCCGCGGCCCGCGCATGAAGAGTCTCAACGTCGGGATGATCGTCTGACTGGGACAGGATCTGCGCGATCACCTTGCGCTGTTCGGTGATCCGCAGGCCCTTCTCGGCGCAGAGCGTTTCGATGTCGATGGTGCGGCTCATCGCGCCTCAGGTAAGACGTGTGAGCCCAGACGTCAAAGGGAGGCGGGTTCGGCCAACCGCCTCCCGTTCGACCGGGTGTCAGCGGCCGCGCGTGGTCTTCTTGCGCTTCGTCCCCAAGCCAATGCTCTTGGCCAGGCTGCGCCGTTGCTCGGCGTAATTGGGAGCGACCATCGGATAGTCGGACGGAAGACCCCACTTCTGCCGATACTGTTCCGGAGTCATCGAATAGCGGGTCATCAGATGGCGCTTGAGCATCTTCAGCTTCTTACCGTCTTCGAGACAGACGATGTAGTCCGGCTTGATGGACGAGCGGATCGGAACCTTCGGCTCCAACTTCACTTCTGGTGCTGCCTGTGGCGCGCCTAGCCCGGCAAGGGCACCGTGAACATTCTGAATCAAATTGGGCAGATCATTGACGGCGACGCTATTATTGCTGACATGAGCAGCAACGATGTCGGCGGTCAGAGTGATCAAAGTATCGGCGTTGGCTTCATCGTTCATTGCGAGTTTCCGAGCTTGAGGAAATCACCGCCGCATACTTTCGCGGCGTGTAACGGCACGGTAATATAACGCCTAGGCCAAGGCAATTGGAAGGTTTCCCTTCCGGATATGCAGGAAATCAGATCGATCGTGCCAAGGTCAGCGCGTCGAACTTGTCCCCGTTGGGGCCGGAGTAATAGTTCCTCCGGCGGCCGACCTGTGAAAAGCCGAACTTTCCATAAGCCCGGATCGCCGGATTCCCGTCCCTGACTTCCAGGTGAAGGCGAGTTGCCCCTGACGTTTGGGCAGTTTGGATAAAGTGTTCGACTAATGCACTGCCGATGCCGCGACCCTGTGCTTCCGGAATCACCGCAATTAATAACAGCTCGGCTTCGTCAGCCACTGTCCTGCTCAACGTAAACCCGAGCGGAGTGCCGGCATGAGCGTAGGCCAAGGTCAGATTAATGCCGGTAAGGGGGAGAATCCCGCTGCACTGGTTGCGCGTCCACGCTTCCCCGAATCGGCAGTCGAAGGATCGCTCCATGATTTCGGTCACCGCATCGAGATGCTCGCCAGTCCCGGGCAAGAGCTGGAAATCCAGGCCCTTCGGAACCGTGCTCATGCCGCCTCGCGGACCTTTGCATCGGGCGGGCGACCGTAAATCGGCCGCGCGGTCAGAGCAGCCAGCTCGCTCGGGAGCTTCACGGC
>CBFGZJ010000276.1:0-2734 GCA_965653215.1 uncultured Sphingomonas sp.
GAGCACTGTCTTCGGGAGGCAGGGGCCGGAGGTTCGAATCCTCTCTCCCCGACCAATCATTCGCCGGTCAGCGCGACCCTAACTGGCTCAGCACGAATGCCGTCGCTTCAGCGTCTTCGCGCAGGGAGTCCCAACGGCCTGACTTGCCGCCATGGCCCGCCCCCATGTTGATCTTGAGCAGCAGCAGGTTCGAATCAGTCTTCGCGGCCCGCAGTTTCGCCGCCCACTTGGCCGGCTCCCAATAGGTCACTCGCGGATCGGTCAGGCCACCAGTGATCAACATCGGCGGGTAATCCTGCGCCCGCACATTGTCATAGGGGCTGTAGGATCGGATCAGGGCAAAGGCGTCCTCGTCCTCGATCGGGTTGCCCCACTCCGGCCATTCGCCGGGGGTCAGCGGCAGGTCGCCGTCGAGCATGGTGTTGGGCACGTCGGCGACCACCGCACCCCACAGTTCCGGCGCCTCATTGACGGCGACTCCCATCAGCTCGCCGCCCGCCGAGCCGCCCTGGATGGCAATTCGGCCTGGCCTTGCGTAGCCAAGCTCAACCAATCCGCGGGCAACATCGATGAAATCGTTGAAGGTGTTGGTGCGCTGCGCAAGCTTGCCGCTCAGATACCAGCCATGCCCCAGATCGTCGCCACCACGAATATGGGCAATCGCCCAGGCGAAGCCCCTGTCGACCAGACTGAAGCGCGTGGTTCCGAAGGCCGGCGGAATGGCAATTCCGTAGGCGCCATAGCCATAGAGGAACAGCTTGCCGGAGCCATCGAGAGGAAAGTCGCGGCGGCGCAAGATCGAAACCGGAACACTCGCTCCATCGCGGGCGCGGATCGTTCGCCGCTCAATGACATATTGGGACGCGTCGTAGCCGGACGGGATGTCGAGAATCCGGAGGGTTTCCAGGCGATCCTCTTGCGGGTGGAAATCGTACACGGTCGGCGGCGTGACCATCGAGCTGTAGACCAGCCGGTAGGCGGCTGGTGCAAACTCGCGATTGCCGCCGAAGCTGGCGCTGTAGCTTTCCTCGGTGAAGGGAATTCGCCGTTCTTCGCCTGCGTAGCTGCGGAGGATCAGCTGATCGAGGCCGTCGACCCGCGTGCTCAGTGCCAGATGATCGCGGTAGGACGTCGCGCCGCGCAAGTAGGTGTGGTCCGATCCGGCGATCTCCTCGCTCCACTCACCCGGGGCTTCGACCGGCGCGGACACGAGGCGGAAATTCACATGCTCGTCGTTGGTGACGATCCACAACCGCCGATGCGCTGAATCGCAATGATATTCGACGTGCGCGCGGCGTGGGCTGATCAGCACGGGACTGGCGGTCGGGTCGTTCGCCGGCACGAACCGGACCTCGTTCGCGTCATTGTCCCCAGTGCTGATGAAGATCAGGCTGCGGTCCTGCGATCGTGACACGCCGACGCTGAATCCCGGATCAAGCTCTTCAAAGTAGAGAGTCGGATCAGCGGCGGGGTCGATGCCGAGCCGGTGCCATTTGGCGCGGTCACTGCGCCAGTTCTCGTTGACCTCGGTGTAGACTACGCCGCTGCTGTCCGACGACCAAACCGGCGAGCCGATCGCAACCGAGGTGACGGTTTCGAGCGTGGTCCCGCTCACGATCTCGATAATCTTCAGCTTGAACCGTTCCGAGCCGTCATCATCGACCTGCACCGCGATCAGCCGGGCGTCGGGACTGACGCTGAGCGCACCAAGGTTGAAATAGTCGAGACCCGATGCAGCCGCGACTTCATCAAAGATCAGCTGTGGATCACCGCCGGAAGCTGGACGGCGGAACCAGCGGCGGTATTGCTCACCCGGCTCGAACGCCCACCAATAGTCGAACTCACCGTCACGCATCGGGACGCTCGACAGATCTTCCTTGATGCGTCCCTTCATCTCCTGGAACAGCGCCTCGATCAGCTCCGCGTGCGGTTCTTTCCACCGTTCGAAATAGGCGTTTTCGGCTTCGAGATAGGACAGAACCTCCTTGTCCTCGACCTGCGGGTAAGCGGGATCGCGCAACCAGGCGTAGGGGTCCTCAATCGTTACCCCGTGCATTGAAAACTGATGCGGGCGATGGGTGGCCCGCGGTGCGGCGGGCAGATCGGTGGCTCTGTTCATCAGCATTCGAAAGCAAGATGGAGTCGGTCCGTCCAGTCAAAAACATGGCACTCGCGCTAATCTTGTTGGGGATGAGCGGCGATCCTAAGACAGGGCCATGTCTTCTCACTCCGATCGCTTGAAAGCCCTTCGTGACCAGCTCGGCGCGGACCGCCTCGACGGCTTCATCGTCCCGCTGACCGACGAGCATATGAGCGAATATGTCGGCAGCTATGCGCAAAGGCTGGCCTGGCTGACCGGCTTCGAAGGCTCCGCGGGCACCGCTGTCGTTCTCGCCGGGCAAGCCGCCATTTTCGTCGATGGCCGCTATACGCTGCAGGTGCGCCAGCAGGTGAGCGAGGAGGATTGGTCCTATCAGTCCGTCTCGGAAACCCCGGTCCACGAGTGGCTGAAGGAGAATGCACCGGAAGGAAGCCGCATCGGCTATGACCCGTGGCTGCACAGCCGCGATTGGGTGCAGCGGGTCAATGGCGTGCTTGCGCCCAGAAAGGCGAGCCTGGTTCCAGTTGCGCATAACCCGATCGACGCGGTGTGGTCCGACCGCCCGCAGCCATCGCTCGCGCGGCTGATCGTCCATCCGGACCGCTACGCCGGACGATCAAGCGCCGACAAGCG
>CBFGZJ010000277.1:0-2730 GCA_965653215.1 uncultured Sphingomonas sp.
GCCGGCCTTTGGCGAGTAGAATGCAGCACCATCGAGGAATTCGTGGTCGTGCTGTCACTGCGGCGTTCGGAACGGGAAGGAGCGGTGGATCTGCCTGCCGATCCGGGACGGCCAGCACCGCAGCTGCCAATCCACATCGAACCGACCGTCGTGCGGCTGTTCGACATTCCGCATCCACCGCAATTCCAGGCGAGCAGTCCGACACTGTTGCTTGCGGCCGCCAATGCCGCGCCGAGTTGGCAGGCGGTGCCGCTGGAAATCCGCACTGGTGCCTCGCTGGAGGCTGGACGAAGCGCATCAGCCGAAACGGTGATGGGCTTTGCGCAATCCGTGCTTGCACAGGATGGGTCGGCGCTCCTTGACCTCCGGAGCGAGGTGGTGGTGGAATTGGTCAGCGCGGACATGCTGCTGCTCAACTGCGACGATGATGGGTTGATCAACGGCACGAACCTGGCGGTAATCGGACGTGAGCTGATCCAGTTTGGTCGCGCAGAACAGCTAGGCGAACGAACTTACCGGCTCAGCCGGCTGTTGCGCGGTCGGCTCGGCAGCGAGTGGGCGGTCGGCACGCATGCGATTGGCGAGCCCTTCGCGTTGATTAATCCGGTCAGCCTCACTCCAATTCCGCTGAAGGCATCTGACGTTGGGACGACGGTCGCGGTCGCCGCCTTCGGAATTGGCGATGAGGAAGACGGGTCGGCGACCAGCCTTGTCGTGGAGGGCGAGGCACTGCGCCCGCCATCACCGGTGCATTTGCGATCCGAAGCCACGGACGATGGCCAACTGTTGCTGTCATGGGCTCGGCGAAGCCGGATCGGCTGGGCGTGGATCGACGGGCTGGATGCGCCGCTTGGTGAAGCCGCGGAACGCTACCGCGTGACGGTGGAGGGGCCAGCATCGACCCTGACGATCGAGTGCACGGAGCCGCGGCTGACCATCGCACCCGAGCAACTGGCCGCGCTGGGCGGGGGAACGCGCACCGTGTCGGTCGTCCAGCTTGGCGACCTCGGCACATCGCGGCCCGCAACCATCCAGCTACCCTGAGGAGAATGAGATGACCGAAGTGACTCCGCGTATGGGCCTCCCGCTGCTTGCTCCCGGGCAGGCGCAGAAGGAGCTCTACCACAATGAAGCGATCCTCAGTCTGGAGGTGGTGGTATCCGGAACGGTCGAGGAGGGGCCGATCAACGCTCCGCCAGCCGCGCCCGCGGAAGGGCAGAGTTTCCTGGTTGGTCCGGCACCGACCGGAGCGTGGGCAGGGCAGGCGAACACAATCGCGGCTTATGACAGCTATGGCTGGCGCTACATCAGCGCGGCGGAGGGATGCCGGATGTGGGTCAAGGCGGCGGATGCGCTCGCCATCTTGCGCGACGGGGAATGGCTGCTTGGCGGGGCCATCGCCGCTCCGGCGGGAGGAAGCGTGGTCGATGCCGAGGCGCGGGCGACGATCGATCAAATTCTCACCGCGCTGCGTGATCAGGGGGTCATTGCTGCCTAGCGCGGGCAGTGGGTGACGCGCAGCGATCCGGCGGGGAGCGGTTGCAGCAAGTCTTTGGCGGGCGCGGACTGATCGAGCCACGAGCGCCAGGCCGCCTGCGGCAGAACCGCGACCTGCCGATTGTGATACGGCGCGACGTCCGGACCGGGATCGGTCGTGAGCATGGTGAAGGCCTCGCCTGTGCCCGGCACATCGCGGATGAGGCCGGCGATGCCGATCATCCCGCCATCGGGATCGCTGAACAACCAGCGGTCCTTGCGCTTCTGCTTCGGGTCCGCGGGCGCGGTGAACTCGTAGAAACCGTCAGCGACAATCAGGCAGCGGCCGGCGCCGAACTCGCGCCCTTCCGAGCGGAAGTTGTAGACCGGCTTGCCACCCGGTCCGGGCCAGCTCCAGCGGCGGACAACCAGATCGAAGGCATCGGCGGACCCAGCGCGGACGATCGGCCCCAGATCAGTGATGGCGATATCGCGCGGCTGCAGGTTCGGCGCACCGTCCGGAAAGCGCAGCGGCATCTGCTGCGCGCGGAACAGCTGCGCAATCTCATCGATTGAGCGGGTCTGAGTGTAGAGGTTGCACATCCGTCCCCTGACTAGCGCGCCCGCGGCCTGTTTCCGAGCGTCATTCGGGGGTATGACCGCACTCTCATTGGAACAGGAGGGACGCCATGACTGCGTTCAATGCCGTGCGTTTCAAGGTGAAGCCCGGACGCGACCAGGATTTTCTGGATGCTCACGCGAAGGTCGAGCGCGACTGGCCGGGAATTCGCCACGTCAACATCATCAAGACCGGCGAGCAGGCCTATTGCATCATCGGCGAGTGGGACGACATGGACAGCATGGCCGCCGCGCGACCGCACATGATCGCAACCCTCGACACATTCCGCGATACGCTTGACGGTGACACCGATCCGGTCTCGGGTCCGGTGGTGTTGCAGTTGAAGTAGGAGAGTGACGATGGCGGCTGTGCGTTCGATGGTGCTGGCGATCCCGCTGATGCTGGCATCTTGTGCGACCGCGGGAGAGAACAGCCGCCCCGCCAGCTTGATCCGGTCCGACGGGATGGCGATCGGCACCGTTAGCGTGCGCGAAACTTCAGCCGGACTGGCGCTCACGGTCACTGCGGCGGGACTCCCGCCCGGCCAGCTGGGGATGCACATCCACCAGGTCGGGCGGTGCGACGGACCCGGCTTCGAAAGCGCCGGACCACATTGGAACCCGACGGGCAGGCAG
>CBFGZJ010000278.1:0-2702 GCA_965653215.1 uncultured Sphingomonas sp.
TCTCCCGAAGTCAGCGCTCAACTCGCCGGAATGCCACTCAATTTGGTCGATGTCTTCGCACCCGGACTGGGGCTCACCGGCTCCGCCAATGGACGGCTGGATTATCGCTGGGGGCAGGGGCGGCCGAGCGGCCGGGCCGACCTGCGGCTGCGTGGGGTGAGCCGATCCGGATTGGTCCTGTCCTCCACGCCAGTCGACGTCGGGATCGCCGCCGCAGTGTCCGGGAACCGGGCGGGACTGAGAGCGGTCGCCGCAACCGGCGGCAAGGTGGTGGGCCGAGCACAGGCGCGCTTTTCCCAACTGCGGGGCGGCTCGCTGATGACTGCGCTGCGTTCCTCACCCCTTTTTGCCCAGCTACGCTACGTCGGTCCGGCCGACTCCTTGTGGCGGTTGACCGGGGTCGAGATCATTGACCTGTCTGGCCCGGTGGCCCTTGGCGCGGATGTCGGCGGCACCTGGAACCAACCGCAGATCCGCGGATCGGTCCGCTCGGCCAATGCCCGGCTGCAGAGCGCGGTGACAGGCCTCGCAATCGATGGGTTGGCGGCGAGCGGACGGTTCGATGGCTCCCGGCTCCATCTTTCGTCACTCACCGGGAGAACGGCGGGAGGCGGATCGATCGCGGGCAGCGGAACAATCGATCTTTCCGCGGGCGAACCGGCGCTCAATCTTGTGCTCGCAACCAAAGGAGCGCGGTTGCTCGACCGCGATGACATCCAGGCCGATGTCAGTGGTCCAGTGACCATTCGTTCCGATCGCGAAGGCGGGACGATCGGCGGCCAATTGCATCTTGATCGGGGCCGCTTTCAGCTCGGCAGGGCGAGCAGCGGTGCAGCCGTGCCGCGCCTTCGCGTGCGCGAGACAAGCCGGTTCGATGATCCGCAGGTAATCGAAAGTGCCGATCTGCGTCCATGGCGGCTCGCGCTGCAGGTCAACGGCAGCAATCTCGATGTCCGGGGTCTTGGCATCAACAGCCGCTGGCGGGCAAACCTCGACGTTGGCGGGACTGCCTCCGAGCCGCGCCTGCAAGGCCGGGCAGAGCTTGTGCGCGGGGAATATGAGTTCGCCGGCCGCAGCTTTCGGCTGGAGCGGGGAATCGTCAGGTTCAATGGCGAGAGTCCGGTCAATCCGACGCTGGACATCCGGGCGGATGCTCAGGTTCAGGGTGTCGATGCGTCGGTGCGGGTCAGCGGTACCGGGCTCAAGCCTGAGATCACCTTCGCCAGCGTGCCCGCGCTGCCGCAGGACGAGCTCTTGTCCCGACTGCTGTTCGGAACGTCGATCACCAACCTCTCCGCGCCCGAAGCGCTTCAGCTTGCGTCCGCGATTGGATCGCTGCAGTCGGGAGAGGGAGGACTGGATCCCATCAATGCAGTGCGGCGTGCCGCCGGTCTCGACCGGCTGCGTATTCTCCCGGCCGATATCGCTCGGGGGCAGAAGACTGCGATTTCGGCGGGCAAATATGTTGGGCGCAAGCTGTTCGTCGAGGTCGTCACCGACGGCCAAGGCTATTCGGCAACCCAGGTCGAATATCAGATGACCCGCTGGCTTTCGCTCCTGTCATCCGTCTCGACCATTGGTCGAACCAGTGCGAACGTCAGGATCAGCAAGGATTACTAGCCAGTGGTCGAGCGGAAGTAGCTGATCGTGTGGTCAAGCCCTTCCGATAGCGGCACCTTGGGTTCCCATCCCAGCAGCGAGCGGGCGCGGGTGATATCGGGCTGGCGCTGGTGTGGATCATCGGCAGGCAGGTCGGCGAACGTCATCTCCGACTTGCCCCCGACCTTCTCGAGGACGAGCTCGGCCAATTGCTTCATCGAGAACTCGGAAGGGTTGCCGATGTTGATCGGACCGGTCACCGAATCATCGCTGTTCATTAGCCGCATCAAGCCGTCGATAAGGTCGTCGACATAGCAGAAGCTGCGTGTCTGCGTGCCATCGCCGTAAAGCGTGATCGGCTGACCCTGCAGCGCCTGCACAATGAAGTTGGAGACCACCCGGCCATCGGCTGGGTGCATCCGCGGCCCATAGGTGTTGAAGATCCGCGCAACCTTGATCTGCAGGCCGAGCTGCCGGTGATAGTCGAAGAAGAGCGTCTCGGCGCAGCGCTTCCCTTCATCATAGCAGCTGCGTGGACCGATCGGATTGACGTGGCCCCAATAATCCTCGGTTTGCGGATGGACGGCCGGGTCGCTGTAGACCTCGCTGGGTGAGGCGTGCAGCATCTTTGCTCTCAGCCGCTTGGCCAGCCCGAGCATGTTGATCGCGCCGTGCACGGAGGTCTTCGTCGTCTGCACTGGATCATGCTGATAGTGAACGGGAGAGGCGGGGCAGGCGAGGTTGTAGATTTCGTCGACTTCCACGAACAGCGGGAAGGTCACGTCATGGCGCAGAAGCTCGAACGCCGGATTGCCGATCAGATGCTCGATGTTGCGCTTGGTCCCGGTGAAAAAATTGTCGACGCACAGAACATCATGCCCTTCATCCAGCAGCCGATCGCAAAGGTGTGAGCCGAGAAACCCTGCGCCTCCGGTCACCAGAACGCGTTTTCGGCTGTCGTAAAGTCGGGTCATGGGGCAGGAACTCACTGTTGCCGGTGGTTACCGGGTCATCCCTGAATGAGCGGCCTCGATCAAGCACGCAGGGTGGAAAGCGTCGTGGCGTTCAGCCGCCGAGAGATTGCTTGAGTTGACGCATCGACA
>CBFGZJ010000279.1:0-2678 GCA_965653215.1 uncultured Sphingomonas sp.
AGCGGTGCGCCATCTACACGCGCAAGAGCTCGGACGAAGGATTGGACCAGCAGTTTAACAGCCTCGATGCGCAGCGGGAGGCGTGCGAGGCTTATGTGCTCAGCCAGGCGGGGGAAGGGTGGACCGCACTGCGTGACCGCTACGATGATGGCGGCTACTCGGGCGGTTCGATGGATCGACCTGCCTTGCAGCGTCTTTTATTGGATATCGGTAGGGGCCGCATTGATGTCGTGGTGGTTTACAAGATCGACCGGCTGACCCGCAGCCTGGCGGACTTTGCTCGGATCGTTGAGCAGTTCGATGCCCGCGAAGCCAGCTTCGTCAGCGTGACGCAGGCGTTCAACACCACCAGCTCAATGGGTCGACTGACACTCAATGTGCTGCTGTCATTTGCGCAGTTCGAACGCGAGGTCACCGGCGAGCGCATCCGCGACAAGATTGCGGCCTCGAAGGCAAGGGGCATGTGGATGGGCGGTCTCCCTCCGCTGGGCTATGATGCGCCAGTCGGCACCGACCGGATCCTGCGCGTGAACGAGGTCGAGGGGGAAACCGTCCGCTGGATCTTTTCGCGTTATCTCGAGCTCCGGTCGGTGCATTCGCTAGTCGCCGACCTCGCCGAGCGGGGCATCGTGTCCAAGATTCGAATCCGGCGCGACGGCAAGCCGGGTGGAGGACAGCCGTTCAGCCGCGGCGCCTTGTTCCACCTGCTGCGCAATCGGGTTTACTGCGGCGAAATCGTCCACAAAGGCGAGGTCTATCCCGGGCTTCATCAACGGATCATACCGGCCGAACTGTTCGGCGAGGTTCAACACGCGCTCGACCAGTCCGTTCGGGCTCCGCGCCATCGGACGATCCGGAATGCGCCGCTGGCCGGAAAATTGTTCCTCGGTGATGGGACTCGATTGACGCCTACTCACTCGCGCGGCGCCAGCGGGCGGGTCTACCGTTACTATGTGCCGACCGCCGTGCAGACTGGGCGACGGAGCGGTGCTCCTCGGGTGCGAATTCCTGCTCAACGCTTTGAAGCCCGGCTTCGATCGCTGATGGCGAACCTCGCCCCGTCTGCCGAGTGCCCCCTGGCAGTCGCGCATCGGATTGTGATCCATCCCGACCGACTGGCAATCACCTTGCCCTCCGAGCTCCGCATAGCTGTCCGCAAGACATTGGCTGCGGACCAGACTCTCGAGGTCATCGACGACAAGACGATCTGCTGGTTGGTTCCGTTTGCTCTGCCCTCCAGGGCAACGGTCTGCCAAGGCATTCCCGCGACCACCAACCGCGATCCAACATTGATCAAGGCTCTGCGCGCCGCCCACGCGATGCTCGATCATGACCGTCGAGGTCAGCCGTTCATGAGGAAAGTTCCCGGCCCGCGTTACCAGCGCCGGCTGGCCCGGCTGGCTTTCCTGTCACCCACGCTGCAGGCGGCAATCATCGCGGGGACCCAACCGGTCGCTTTGACCCTCGAGAGGATCGTTCGCGGCCAGCTTCCGCTTGCCTGGGACGAGCAGGAACGTTGGGCCACTCGTCAAATCTGATCCTGGCTCCTGTTTTCAAACCAAAATGCCTGTTCGCGTCGATCAATTAGCCTGATGTGGTCGATTAAAGGCCCTGTTCCGGCGAATAACAGGGAAGGCTTTTGGAGCATCAGGAACTGACTGAGAAAACATCACTTTCTCCGCTACCGGACCCTCGTGCCTGTGCCAGATGGCCTGTTCTGATGCTGGATTCCCTGTAAATTCCCTGTTTAGCAGGCAAAGGGTACCGAGTGCATCACCTCCGGAGAATGGGCTCCCGGAGCGGGCGGGATTTCACCCTTGATTGTCAGGGTCACGATGGTCGGAATGCAGAAGCGGCGGGAAAACCGCCCTGTTTAGGCGGGATTACAGGCACTCAAGAGCGCCAGAGAATTGTGCGACGAATGAGTGGCGGAGAGGGTGGGATTCGAACCCACGGTACCGTTGCCGGCACGCCGCATTTCGAGTGCGGTGCTTTCGACCACTCAGCCACCTCTCCGCAACGATCGGGCGTTGTTCCGGAACTCGCCGGTCAGGTCGGGTCGCGCCTCTAGCAGCGCTCCTGCGGCTTGCCTAGCCCGTGATCACGACTACATAGAAGGCATGACCGATCATCACTCCGCCGTTCCCTCTGATCAGCCTGCTGCGCCGCCTGTTAGCCATGCCCGGTTCGGCATTGGCGATGTCGTGCGTCATCGCCTGCTCGACTTCCGGGGCGTGATCTTCGACGTTGATCCGGTCTTCGCCAATAGCGACGAATGGTATGAGTCCATTCCCGAGGACATCCGGCCGCAGAAGGATCAGCCCTTTTATCACCTGCTCGCCGAGAATGCCGAGACCAGCTATATTGCCTATGTGAGCCAGCAGAACCTGGTCGCCGACGAGGAGGATGAGCCGGTGCACCATCCTGCCATCGACAATATGTTCGAAGGCTTTGCCGATGGCCGCTATCGGCTGCGGCCGGAGCATCGGCACTAGCGCCAACGGTTGACAGAGCGTCGCCCGCGTCTTAGGCGGCACGCTCTTCCGCGCGGGTCCGCTCAGCGCTGGCTTCGTGCGGAAACCCAACTACCGGAATAAAGAGAAAAGCTAATGTTCGCAGTCGTGCGCACGGGCGGGAAGCAATATCGCGTCGCCGCCGGAGACAAGATCGTGGTCGAG
>CBFGZJ010000280.1:0-2663 GCA_965653215.1 uncultured Sphingomonas sp.
CGTAGAGCTCGATTTCTGGCGCGTGGCGATCAAGCCTGGCAAGCCGGTCTGGTTTGCGCGCGTGGGCGATACTCTGGTGCTCGGCCTCCCTGGCAACCCGACGTCGGCGATGGTGACGGCCCGGCTGTTCCTGGCGCCGTTGCTAGTAGCGCTGAGCGGAAGCGATCCGCAGGATACGCTTCGGTGGCGCAGCGTCACTGCCGGCAGCGTCTTTCCGGCGGTCGGCGATCGCGAAACCTTCGACCGGGCCCTTTGGAGCGACGGCGCGGTCGTGCGACTGACCGAGCAGGACTCCGGCGCGCAGCGTGCGTTGGCAGACGCGCAGCTGCTGGTTCGCCGCCGGCCCGGAGCAGCCGAAGCCCAATCGGGCGACCCGCTCGACATCATCGATTTTTGAGCAGCTTCTCCGCGCTAGCCAGGTCTTCAGCGCTATTGATGTTGAAGAAGCGATCGAACGGGTGTTCAGGCCACGCCACCGGCGAATAACCGATCCGCTCGGCGAGACCGATCATCGACCGCCGTCCATCAGCAAGATAGGCGATGATCTGCGGGCCAGTGTCGGTCCGCCACAATCCGCAACTGGGATGAAGCTGGGATTCGGTCAGCGGGATGGCCGCGCCATTTCCGCCGATTGCCGCCAGCAGCCGGTCAGGAAGGTCCGAGGGCAGGAACGGCGTGTCGGACGGAATCGTCAGCAGCAGCGGGGCGTCAGCTTCCAGTGCGAAATCGATCCCGGCGAGCAATCCCGAGATTGGACCCGCACCCTGCTCGTCGAGTAGCTGCGGGACGATCCCTATGTTGGGGAGTGGCTGTGTGCCGCAAGCAACGCCAATTGTCGCCGACCATCGCTGGGCCTGTCGGAGTGCACGGTCGATCAACCGCTCGCCGCCGAGCAACCGCTCCGGCTTGCCGCCGCCGATGCGCCGACCTTGTCCTCCCGCGAGCACGACAACGGCGAGACTAGGCGATCCGCTGCTCATGCCCAGCGCTTGTCGGGCGTTGCTGGCATTCGCAAGCGGGAATCGCTAACGGCGCTGCGTGGCAGAGAGCGCGGCGAACAGCGGGCTGGTGGACAGCTTCGGACGGCTGATCACTTATGTTCGGTTGTCGGTGACCGATCGCTGCGATCTGCGCTGCCGCTATTGCATGTCGGAGCGCATGGAGTTCCTGCCGCGGAACGAACTTCTTTCCCTGGAAGAGCTGGCGGACCTCGCCGATATCTTCATCACCCGCGGTGTGCGGCGGATCCGCTTGACCGGGGGCGAGCCGCTCGTCCGTCGCAACCTGATCCAGCTTGTGCGTCATCTCGGCAGCAGGATCGGGCAAGGGCTCGACGAAGTCACGCTAACGACCAACGGAACGCAGCTCCAGGCGATGGCGGCAGACCTTGCCGACGCGGGAGTGCGCCGGGTCAACGTCAGCCTCGACACGCTGCGGGCCGAGCGATTCACCCACATCACCCGCCGGGGTGATCTCGCCAAAGTTCTGCGCGGGATCGCCGCGGCACGCCAGGCCGGCATCAAGATCCGGATCAACATGGTTGCGCTCAAGGGTCTAAATGATGACGAGTTCGTGGCCATGCTCCGCTGGTGCGGAGAGGAAGGCCACGACCTCTGCCTCATCGAAACCATGCCGCTCGGCGAGGTTCAGCAGCGGCGGGAAGATCATTATCTTCCCTTAACCGCCGCCCGCGATCTGCTCGAGGAACAGTTCACGCTGATCCCGTCACTTCATCGGACCGGCGGGCCGGCGCGGTACTTCGACATCGCTGGCCTTGGAATAAGGCTCGGACTGATCACGCCGCTGACCAGCAATTTCTGCGCAGGCTGCAACCGCATCAGGGTCACCGCGACCGGCACGATCTACGGCTGTTTGGGCCATGATCAGAAGGTTGAGCTGCGGGACCTGTTCAGGGCGCAGGGCCGGGCAGCGGTCGATGCGGCGCTGGCGGAGTTGCTTGCCGGAAAGCCCGAGCGCCACGATTTCGCGATCGAACGGACCATTCCGGCAGTCGCCCGCCACATGAGCGTTACCGGGGGTTAGCAGCCACCTTGCCGCGCTGCGCGAGCCAGCTCGCGATCCACGCGCACACCATCAGCTGCATCTGGTGGAAGATCATGATCGGCAAGAGAACGGCGCCCATGTCGGCTCCCGTGAAGAGCACGCGGGCGATCGGCACACCGCTCGCAAGCGTCTTCTTCGAACCGACGAACAGGATCGTGATCCGATCTTCCCGGTTGAAGCCGAGCAGCCGTGAGCCAAACGCGGTGACCAGCAGGATGATCAGCAGGATCACCGCGCATACGCCGATCAAAACCGCCAGCTCGACCGCATCCAACCGGCGCCAGATGCCGCCCACCACCGCGGCGGAAAAGGCGCTGTAAACCGCCAGCACAATCGTTCCGCGATCGGTGAAGCTGAGTAGGCGCTTGTTGCGCGCCGCCCATTCGCCGAGCCACGGGCGGCTGAGATGCCCGAGGGCGAACGGCAGAACCAGCTCAAGCATCAGCTTACCAATGCCGCTGAGCGGAGCCTGGCTGCCCTGAACATCGGTCAGCAGTCCGGTCAGGAACGGAGTTACCAGCACCCCGAGCAGATTGGACGCAGCCGCCGCCGCAACCGCTCCAGCGACATTGCCGCCGGCGACGGACGTGAAGGCGATC
>CBFGZJ010000281.1:0-2659 GCA_965653215.1 uncultured Sphingomonas sp.
CCAGGTGGGCGGCGACTGGTACGACGTCCTGCCGCTGCCCGACGGCGCGGTCGGGAACTTCTACACCGTCCAGGTCTTCAACCGGACGCGCGACGCCGTCGACGGCTGTCGTGCTCGACGGCAAGGGCAATCTCCCGCACATTTCGGGGAACACTGCGGTTCGGACAGGTGCGCCTTCGGACGTGTGGCAGGCGATCCGTGCTCCGACGCTCGACGTCCTCATTGCCGATGCAATCAGCTCAGGCTCATTCTTCCGCAGCCTCGACCTCAGCGCGGATGGCAATCCGAGGACGAGCTATTCCTTCCGCAACGGCAGCAGCATGAATGCAGCCATTCCCAATCCGCAGGAATTCTACACCAAAATTTTCGGCGTCGACTTCCATGATCCGAACAAGGCGGATTTCAAGCCCGACCCGCGCCACGTCGTTCGCCGGAGCGTCCTGTCGGGCGTCAGCGAGCAGCGCCAGGCGCTCCTCGCCAAGGTCGGTTCCGCGGATCGGGCCCGTCTCGACCAATATTTCACCTCCGTGCGCGAGATGGAAAACAAGCTCGCGCTGCAGCTGCAAAAGCCGCCGCCAGCGGAGGCATGCGTAATTCCGAAGGCGCCCACCGGCAGCAGTGACGGCAAGGCCACCGACAGCGAAACTCGGCGGACGAACCACAAGCTGATGGCCGAACTGCTGGCGATGGCGCTGGCGTGCAACCAGACGCGGGTGTTCAACCTGACCCTGTCGGATGCCGCTTCCGACTTGCGCCAGGCGGGTGACACCACCGGCTATCACCAGATCACGCACGAGGAGTTAATTGACCGGAAGATCGGCTACCAGCCGACCGTCGATAAGTTCGCGACGATGAGCATGGAAGCGTGGACTGACTTCGTGACCACGTTGGCTGCGGTTAAGGAAGGCAGCGGTACATTGCTGGACAACATGCTGGTGTTTGCCCATTCTGACGTGTCGTACGCCAAGAACCACGACGTGACCGCGATCCCGGTCATGCTCGCCGGACGAGCGGGAGGAAAGATCAAGAACGGCATCCACGTCAACGGCACCGGTGAACCGATCAGCCGGGTCGGCCTTACGATCCAGCAGGTGCTCGGAATGCCGGTGGAATCGTGGGGGATGGACGCAATGAAGACCAAGCGGCCGATCTCGGAAATTTTGGTCTAAGCCACAAAGGAGCGTTATGTCAGGCGTTTGGAAGATTGGGGGAGCGGTGACTCTCGCCCTCGTTGCGGCGACCTATACCGCCAGTGCGGCCACTCCAGAGGTGACTGCCGCCGTCAATGCGCGCAAAGCCAATTACAAAGAGATCGGCGGAGCGTTCAAAACGATCAACGACGAGATCAAGTCGGGCGCTCCTGACATGAACACCGTTCGGCCGCTGGCCAAGGATATCGCCACAAGGGCGGCCAACACGCTCAAATATTTCCCGCGCGGAAGCGGGCCGGAGTCCGGACTGAAGACCCGCGCGAAAGCGGAAATCTGGGCTAACCAGGCCGAGTTTATTAAAATCCAGCGTGAAATGATCGCCGCCGCAGACATGCTCAACGCCGCGGCGGTCAAGGGCGACAACAGCGCTCTTGCCGATGCCAGGACCAAGCTTGGCGGAACCTGCAAGGCCTGCCACGACCGTTTCCGGCAGGCTGAATAGATGAATTGAACGGTCAGCCGTCTGACTTGGCCGGGTAAGGGGGAAGGATCATGAACCTGAACGGTTTGGCGCTCGCATCGAGCCGTCGCGACTTCCTGCTCCGCTTCGGAACAGTCGCCGCCGCTGGCGCCTTTCCCTCCACCTTATTCGCGCAAGCGGCAAGTGAAGCCTCCGCCGTCCAGTCGCTAATCAACGGGATCGTCCAACAAAAGGATGCTCCAGGCGCAGTCGCGGCGTTTGGGATCGGTACCGAGCCTCCCCGGATCATCAGCGGCGGGACCTTGGCGTTTGATAGCAAGCAGACGGTGGATGGCGACACGCTGTGGCGCGTCTATTCGATGACCAAGCCAGTGACCGGAATGGCGGCGATGCTGCTCATTGCCGAGGGCAAGCTCAAGCTCGACCAGCCGATCGCCGAACTACTCCCGGAATTCGGCAGCATGCGGGTGCTGACTGACCCCGCCAACAGCCTGGACTCCAGGCCAGCGAAGAACCCGATCACGGTTCGCCATCTGTTGACTCACACGGCGGGGTTCGGAGTGATGCTCAGCAAGCCGCCCTTGCGTGCCGCTTATGAGAAACTTGGTCTTACCCCGGGGCGCAGAAGCCATGCCGAGGAAGCGAAGGCCACGGTTCCGACTGCTCCGAGCTTGGCAGAGTTTGCGAAGCGGCTGGCCACTCTCCCCCTGCAATCTGAACCGGGTCAGCGGTGGAGTTATTCGGTCAGCCTCGATCTACTCGGACGGGTGATCGAGGTGGCGTCGGGAATGCCCTACGAAGCTTATCTCCACAGCCGCTTTTTTGCACCACTCGGGATGACCAGCACCACCTTCCAGGTGCCCGCCAAAGACCGGCAGCGGCTTGCGTCCAATTACGTTGTTGAAAGCGGCAAGAAGGCTGTTCTGCTCGACCCGGGTTCAAGCTCGATCTTCCTCGACAAGCCCGCATTTCCGTTCGGCGGGTCCGGACTGGTGTCAAGCGCGCGTGACTTCGACCGGTTCCTGGC
>CBFGZJ010000282.1:0-2648 GCA_965653215.1 uncultured Sphingomonas sp.
TCGTCCTCGACGTCGCCGCGAAGCGGACGTCCCGCGAGGCGGCGGGCGTCGAGCTCGACGACCGCGGCGACGAGGTCATCGGCTTCCTGCCGATCGCGGTGACGATCGTCGGCAGCCTCGAACGGCACGCGGTGCCACTCAGCAAGCTCGCTCCTTCGCTGCTGCTGTGCGTGGCTGGCGCTTTGTGCATTGGCTGGGAGGCGCTGGTTGCTCCGGGCTCATCAACAGACCGGATGGTGGGCCTGCTGTGCGCGATCGGTGCCCTGATCCTGTGGACAGGCTATGCGATCGGCAACAGCCGCTGGCTCGCTCGGGTGCCGGAAGTCTCCGCCCATGAGTGGAATCTACTGATCGGGCTCATGACCGGTGCGCAAAGCCTGCTGCTCATCCCGGTCGCGCTGCTCATGGATCGGTCCGGTCACACCGCCAGCGCCTGGGCGCAGTTCGGGGGTATCTCGATTGGTCTAGCGCTGCTCGCCTCGATCGGGGGGAGCGCGCTGTGGAACCGCATGACCCGGCTGTTGCCGCTGACGCTGGTCGGACAGATGATCCTATTCGAGACGATGTTCGCGCTGCTCTATGGCTTCCTGTGGGAACAGCGCCTGCCGACGCTGCTGGAGGCAGTGGCGTTCGCGTTCGTGGTGCTGAGCGTGCTGGCCTGCCTTGCTGCTCACCGCAAGCCGAGTGCGCCACAGCGACACCAGTTTCGCTTCAGGACACCAGTTCAAACTTGCTGAAGTCGGGACCTTTCATTTCCTTGAAGAAGCGGTCACGACCCCACGGCCAGGTCGCAGGTACGCCTTCGGCATCGAGGTACCAGCTTTTGCAGCCCGAGCCGAACACGGTCGTTTTCGCGGCCGCGATCCGCGCTTTCTCGTAATCTTGAAGGGCGTTGTGCGAAGCGCTGATCTGAGCCGCTTCGCCCTGCTCGAGCCGATCCAGGAACTTCTCGATATAATTCCACTGCGCTTCGGCAATCTCGATCAGCGAGAAATTGCCGACCGGCCCGGTCGGACCGTTGAGCATGAACATATTAGGAAAATCCGGAATGCTGACCGCCATGTAAGCGGTCGGCCGCTTCGCCCAGACATCGTTCAGCGCCACGCCGCCCCGACCAACGATGTTCATTGGCCGCATGAACTGATCAGCCTTGAACCCGGTCGCGAGCACCAGCAGGTCAAGCTCGTGAAGTCGGCCGTCCTCGGTTCGAACTCCCTGCGGTTCAACCCGCACAATCTTGTCGGTGACGAGCTCCGAATTTGGATGCTGGATCGCCCGATAATAATCGGGCGAGTAGATCAGCCGCTTGCAGGCGACCAAATAGTCGGGCCTCAGCTTCTCACGCAGCACCGGGTCGGAAACGCTGTCCTCGAGATTGTGGCGGACGAAGCGCTCAATCTCTTGCATTTGTGGCGAATCGATGTGGATGATCGCTTCGTTGAAGCGAGCGACTCCGGCAAGATAGGTCGGTTCGTTCTGCATCTGCTTGAGCAGCTCGGGATTGGACCGGAACGCCTCCTTTTCCTCTTCGGTGAACGGCGCATTTTCGACCGGCATGATCCATTGCGCGGTACGCTGAAAATGAGTCAGCTTGCCGGCGACGTGGGCGAGCGCGGAAACAATCTGCACGCCAGTCGAGCCGTTGCCGATAATTCCGATCCGCTGTCCGGCGAGAGGGACGTCATGGTCCCACCGCGCGCTATGGAAGCTGGCACCCTGAAACGTATCGAGCCCTTCGATAGAAGGGGTGCTGGGATGGTGAAGCACGCCGGTTGCGGCGATCACCACGTCGGCGGTGAGCCTGCTCCCCGATTTGGTTTCAAGCTGCCACTGGCCGTCCCTGAAAATGCAGCTGGCCACCTCCTCGTTGAACCGGATCAACGCGTTCAATCCGTACCGATTGGCGATTTCCGTGAAATAGCCCTGGATCTCGGGACCCGGAGGCATGTGATGACTCCAGTCTGGGTTGGGAGCGAAGGAGTAGGTGTAGGAGTGCGACGGCACGTCGCAGGTCAGGCCCGGATAGGTATTTTCCCGCCAGGTGCCGCCGACCCGGTCTGCCTTTTCGAGGATCACGATATCGTGAATCCCCCGCTCCTTGAGTTTGATGCCCGCGAGAATGCCGGCCATTCCGGCACCAATCACCACGATCTTGAGACGGCGCTTTTCCATCCCAGCTAGATACGCCTTCAGCCCACCATTCGCATCGTCCAAACGAAGGAGTGCCGCGGTGATTGCCTCGTCGGCCCACAACTGACAGGATCGTCCCTATGGCCGAAGGGCATATTCGCACCGGAATTGGCGGCTGGACTTACCCGCCGTGGCGCGGGGTGTTCTACCCCGACAGACTGCCGCAATCTCGGGAGCTCGAATATGCCTCGCGGCAGCTTGGCGCGATCGAGATCAACGCGACCTTCTATGGACGCCAAAGTCCGAAGAGTTGGCAGAACTGGGCACAGATTGTCCCCGACGACTTCAAATTCACGGTCAAAGGCTCGCGCTATTGCGTCACTCGGCCGAGGCTCGCGGAAGCGGGTGAGGGCATTGAGAAATTCCTGTCCCAAGGCTTCGCCGCGCTGGGCGACAAGCTTGGCCCGATCCTGTGGATGCTCGCCGCGCGCCGGAAATTCGACCGCGAGGACATCGCC
>CBFGZJ010000283.1:0-2639 GCA_965653215.1 uncultured Sphingomonas sp.
CGCCGCGCTCTGGCTCGCCCGGCGCATGGTGGCCGAGGGGACGCCCCTCGCCGCCGGCGACGTGGTCATGACCGGCGCCCTCGGCCCCATGATCGACCTGCGCCTGCTGCTCGAGAGCGGCAAAGCGCGCCTGTTCCTTGCGCAATGCCTCGCGACTGCTGATCAGGGCCTTGGCCGTTGAGTCGAGCCGCGCCGCCAGTCGTTCATGATCGCGAACTTCGTTGGCGAGCGCAGCCGTTCGCTGTCGGATCGTCGGCAGGGAGGCTCGAACAAGCTGGCGCACACGGATGAAGTCCGTCGTTGAGTCGCCGCTTGCAATGGCGAGCAGCGGTGGGCGGCGGGCCATGGTAATCAGGCCGCCGACCAGCCGCGCTGCCGGCCTCTGCTTCCGGACCAGCTCTGCGCGACGGTCTTGAACCATCTGGGCGAGCTTGCGATGTTCGGCTCCGACGGCGCTGATGCGCGCTTCGGCCGCGTCGATCGCAGCCACCGCTGCCACCTGAGTGGCGCGCAGTTTCGCAGCTTCGCCCTGGGCTTTACTCGCCTCTCCGCGAAGCCGCTCCGCTTCTGCTACTGCTTTGCGCGCCTCTAAGCGGGCAACTTCCAGTGAGCCTTGCTGCTGCGCGGGTGCATCCCCTGATGCGAACAGCAACAATGCTGGAAGCAGGACGGCGAACAGGCGCGGCATGGGCCTAGCCATCGCGGTGGTAGGGGTGATTGGCAAGGAGCGAGGTTGCCCGGAACAATTGCTCAGCCAGCATGGCACGGACCAGAAGATGCGGCCAGGTCGCCGGTCCAAAGGAGAGCAGAAGATCGGCTGCGTCGCGCTCGGGCTGTGAATGGCCGTCCGCCGCACCGATCATGAACCGGGCCTCTCGCTTGCCCTCGTCACGCCAGCGCTCGAGGCGCTTGGCGAAGGCTGTCGAGGGCAGAGCTTCGCCGCGCTCATCGAGGACCACCATAACGCCGTTGGCGGAAAGCGGAGGCGAATTGCCACCCCGATCCGGCAGTTCGGTTACGCGTGTGGGCCAACTGATCCGCCTGAGATAGCGGTCGACAAGTTCCGCTTCGCTCGACCGGCCGATCTTCCCGCGCGCGATGATGTGCAGCAGCACCCTTCCTGGTTAGCCGCGCGAAGTGCCGGCAGCAGGAGCCGGGGCTTCATCGCCGAATGCCCACATCCGTTCGAGATTGTAGAAGCTGCGGACTTCCGGCCTGAACAGGTGAACCACAACATCGTCGGCATCGATCAACACCCAATCGGCGGTTGGAAGCCCCTCGATCCGAGCGATCTTTCCAGTGGCCTGCTTGATGCGGTCGGCCAGCTTGGTGGCCATCGAAGCGACTTGACGGGACGAGCGGCCGCTGGCGATCACCATATGGTCGGCGATGCTCGATTTTCCTGCGAGCGGAATGGTGATGACTTCCACAGCCTGATCGTCATCAAGCGATTGCAGGACCAGCTTATGCAGGTCGTCAACGGGGGCGGCGGCCCCATTCGGGTCGTCAGGCAAGTTGTCTCCTATGGGTTAAGCAATCGCTCGTCCCGGCGATCGGCCGATGCCAATCAGGATCAAGCGCGCGCAATTGTGTGGCGGATGTTGCGTCGGGCGGCAGGCGAAGCAAAAGAATCGCCGGTAGACTCCAACCCGTCCAGTTCCGTGCCTGGCGTGCGGGCCGGACGTAGCGCCGCAGCCATCCCATCGCGCGAGCCGCGCGGGCAGCGCCATCATATCCGGGCCGGGAGAGGACCGCAATCGGGACCGACCGGGCCAGGTCGCGCCAATGCTTCCACTGGTGGAATTGTGCAACAGTGTCGGATCCCATCAGCCAGATGAACCTGCGGCGGGGGAATCGCCGCTTGAGTGCTCGAACGGTGTCCACCGTGAAGCGCGTGCCCAGCCGATTCTCGATATTGCTGACCCGGATTGCCGCCCGCCGTGACCAGCGCCTGGCCGAGGCCATCCGGGCAGCGTAGGGTGCCATGTCCTTGGCTGGCTTGAGCGGGTTACCGGGCGAGACCAGCCACCACACCTCATCCAGACCCAATGCGCTCAAGGCAGCCAGGCTGATCCGTCGGTGCCCGCGGTGGGCCGGGTTGAAGGACCCGCCGAGCAGGCCGATCAAGCGCATCTTTCGCTCGGCAGCAGCGAGAGTACGCCGGTTTGACTGGCGCCTCTACTCACGCGCCGGCGGGCGCTGGTCCTCCAAGGCCAGCGGCTGGGCGCTTGCTCTTGGGAACCGAAGACCCGGACGCCGGCAGCAGCGGCTTGTGCCCGGAGCCGCGATCCACGGTTCCGCCATCCAGCAGGGTCTTGATCTCATCGCCGCTCAGCGTCTCATATTCGAGCAGAGCCTTGGCGAGGGTCTCCAACTGCTCCCGATTTTCGGTGAGCAAAGTCTTGGCGCGGTCATAGCCCTGTTCGACGATGCGCCGGATTTCCTTGTCGATCGCCTGGGCGGTCTCGTTGGACATGTTCTTCTGGCGATTGACCGAATAGCCGAGGAATACCTCCTCGTCCGCTTCGGCATATTGCAGGGGCCCGAGCGCATCGGACATCCCCCAACGCGTAACCATGTCGCGCGCCAGGCCAGTCGCGTAGCTGATGTCACTGGATGCGCCCGAGCTGACCTTGTCG
>CBFGZJ010000284.1:0-2611 GCA_965653215.1 uncultured Sphingomonas sp.
TTCCGCGATCGAGCGCCAGCTTCGCACAGCGGATCATGTCGATCGCCACCCCGGCGCTATTGGGAGAATCCTCGACCGACAGACGCAGCTCCAGGTTCATCGGCACGCCTCCGAACAGCCGACCTTCCATGCGGATGAAGGCGATCTTGTTGTCCTTCTGCCACGGCACATAATCGGAAGGCCCAACGTGAATATTCTCGTCATCGAGCCGGCGCTCGGCAACGGACTGGACCGCCTCAGTCTTCGATAATTTCTTCGACTTGAGCCGCGAGCGCTCCAGCATGTTAAGGAAGTCGGTGTTGCCGCCGGTATTGAGCTGATAGGTGCGGTCGAGCCGCACTCCGCGCTTGCTGAACAGGTCCGTCAGCACGCGATGGACGATGGTCGCGCCGAGCTGTGATTTCACGTCGTCGCCGATCACCGGAACGCCGGCTGCACGAAAGCGCTCGGCCCAAACCGGATCACTGGCGATGAACACCGGAATGCAGTTCACCAGCGCGACGCGCGCCTCGAGCGCACAGCCGGCGTAGAATTCGACCGCGCGCTGGCTGCCGACCGGCAAATAGTTGATCAACACATCAGCGCGGCTCTCCTTCAGCACCCGCACAACTTCGTCGCGATCGGGCTCCGGCTGGCGAGACGGAATGAAGCGGCGCTCATTGGGATAGCCGGCCATGTGGTCGGCGACCCCATCAAGAATCGCGCCCATCTGCACGATTGCGCCGGTCGGGCTGACATGATCGCAGAACAACTGCGTGCAATTGGGCGGGGCGAGGATCGCCTCGGACACGTCGCGGCCGACCTTGCGCTCGTCGATGTCCCATGCGGCAACGACCTTGAGATGCTTGGGACGGTACCCGCCGAGATCCCAGTGCATCAGTCCAATCTGCTCGTTCGCTCCGCCATTTTGGTAATGGGCGATGCCCTGGACGAGGCTCGAGGCGCAATTGCCGACCCCCGCGATGGCGATCCGGACTTCGGGGGACATCATCCTACCTCCTTACTCCGCCGCTTCCCGTTGAACGGTGCTGGCGGGCGCGTAGCGTTCGATCATCGCTGCGCAGAAATCAGCGAACTGGCTCGGATCGCGCGGCGCACTGGTGTGGTGCGGCGCGAGGCCAAGATGTTCGGGGGTGAAGCAGAAGGTCACCGTCACATCGAAGTCGGAGAGTGCGTCCATCTGCCGGTCGAACCAGTCGAGCGCACCTTCACGGAAACTGTCCGCCCAGCTGAGCCCGGTGCGCAGGTGCCGCACCCCAAGCTCCTTCATCCAGGCGACGGCGGCGTCGAGCCGGTGATCGTGGAAGTGGAACCACTGCATCAGCCCGATGTCTCGGGCGAGCGGCCGATACGTTTCGAGCGCCAGCTTGGGAGTGCCGTCCTCGCGCAGCAGCCCCATGTAGAAATGGCGGTAGTAGCTCGACCCCTCCGCCTCACGGTGGCGGGTGGTTGCCTCCCATTGGCGCGGCAAATCGTAGAGGCTGTACCAGAAAATTCGCGGCACCTGTCCCGTCAGCAATTGCGCGGTGCGCTCAAGACCGAACTGCTGCACTTCCTCCGCCCCGAACGAACCGACCCCCACCTCCGTCACCCAAAGCTCGTGATTGGGAGCCGCGGCCCGGATCTCGTCAAGCTTGCTGGGCCAGGCGTTGAGCGGCCACAGGTTCCAGTCGAGCGGGAAGCCATGGACTGCGATCACATCGATCTCGTCGAGCACGCCATGCCGCTCCATCCGGTGGATGAAGTGCGGGTCGATCGGAGAAATGCCGCCGAGGACGCGCCGGATGGCCGGGTTCGCATCACGGATCGCGCGCGCGGCCAAAGTGGCCATTCCGGAGAAGAGCTCCCACTCCGGATCGATCTCCGGATCCCAATGCGACTTATTATTGGGCTCGTTCCAGATCATCGCTGCTTCGATCATGCGCTCACCCCCCGTGACGGATAGATTGGCTCCGCGCCCTCGGACCGCTCGGTAACCCGGCACAGATAGACTTCCTCCTCCGGATGAGCCTCGACCCGGAAACCGGCGGAACGGAGCAGCGCCTCGGTGCAGGCCCGGTTCGGCACCCACCAATTGGTTGGGTCCCCGGTATAGCGCCGCTCGATGAAGTGGAGCTTGGGGAAGCCGGATTCATGGAACAGGCCGGTTTCCGCGAATGGATAATCCTCATCCACCTGCAGCACATGGGGCGAGCCGCGCTGCATCGACTGGAACAGCAGCATGTCGCCGGCAACATGCTCGCGGATCAGGTCGAGCGCGAGCAGCGGATGCCGCAGGTGGTAGAGCACGCCCATGAAGATCACGAAGTCGAACCGTTCGCCCAGCTCCGCGACCTGCCACACGTCCAGCTTCCGGAACTCGATACCGTCGAATCCCTGCACCTCCGCGGCGAACCTAGCCTGGGCGAGATAACGCTCGTCATGATCAATCCCGACCACGCGGTCCGCTCCGCGCCGCCTCATCTCGAAGGCGTAGAAGCCGGCGTTGCAGCCGATGTCGAGGACGGTTCGGCCACTCAAGTCAGCGGGGATCGCTGCCTCGAAACGACGGAACTTCACTGCCGGATAATTGCCCAGAAAATGGTCGGGAGCGGTTTGCACTCCGGCCAGT
>CBFGZJ010000285.1:0-2586 GCA_965653215.1 uncultured Sphingomonas sp.
CGCCTCCTCGAATTCCTGCATCGCCACAAGCCGCTTGCCCTTGCGGGCAGCGAGCAGCGCCGCCTCGTTCACGAGATTGGCGAGGTCGGCGCCGGAGAAGCCCGGCGTTCCTCTGGCGATAACGCGAGCATCGACATCGGGTGCGAGCGGCACCTTCTTCATGTGCACGCCGAGGATCTGCTCGCGGCCGTCGATGTCCGGACGCGGCACGACCACTTGCCGGTCGAAGCGGCCGGGACGGAGAAGTGCCGGATCGAGCACGTCAGGGCGGTTGGTGGCGGCGATGATGATGATGCCTTCGTTCGCCTCGAAGCCGTCCATCTCGACCAATAGCTGGTTCAGCGTCTGTTCGCGCTCGTCATTGCCGTTGCCGAGGCCGGCCCCGCGATGGCGGCCGACGGCGTCGATTTCGTCGATGAACACGATGCACGGAGCGGCCTTCTTGGCCTGCTCGAACATGTCGCGCACACGGCTGGCGCCGACACCGACGAACATCTCCACGAAGTCGGAGCCGGAAATGGTGAAGAAAGGCACGCTCGCCTCGCCGGCGATGGCCCGGGCCAGCAGCGTCTTGCCGGTGCCGGGCGAACCGACCAGCAGCGCGCCCTTCGGGATCTTGCCGCCGAGCCGCGCGAACTTGCCGGGATCCTTCAGATATTCGACGATCTCCTGGAGCTCCTCGCGTGCCTCATCGATCCCGGCGACATCATCGAACGTCACTCGGCCCTGCTTTTCAGTGAGCATCCGCGCGCGGCTCTTGCCGAAGCCCATCGCGCCTGACCCGGCGCCCTTCTGCATTTGCCGCATCACGAAGAAGCTGATTGCCAGGATCAGCAGGAACGGCAGCGACTGGTAGAGGAGAATGAGCCAGAAGCTCGACTGCTCCTCGCTCTTGACCTGCACCGCAACGCCCTTGGCCAGCAGCCGGTCGGACACTTGCGCGTCAGCGGGTGCGGTGGTGCGGAAGGACTCGCCGTTGGCATATTTGCCGCTGATGGCGGAATTGCCCGTCGGGCCGGTCGCCATGGTGACCGTCCGGACATTGCCTTCATCCAGCTCACGCACGAAGTCGGAGTAGGGGACCGGCTCGCCCGCCACTGCACGCGAACCGCCGTCGAACGCCTGAACGAACAGCACCAGGCCGAAAATCACCGCGACCCAGATCAGCAGACTCTTGGTCCAGGGATTGCCGGGCTTCTTCTCGTTCATTGCAACGGTCCGCTCATCATTGACCGCCTTTAGATAAGCTTTTCCTCAGCGATAACAATGGAAGCGGCAAACCGCCGGGCGACTGCCGAAACCGGCTAATCCTGCCCCGTAGAGCGAACGCGGACCGTTTCCGAAAGGTCACGGAAGTGTCACCTCGCCGCCTTGGCCCCAGCTTATGATGAGAAAAAGGGTGGGGCCATGGTTCGCAAGAAATCCTCAAACAAGCACAGCGGGTTGCCTGAGACGGCATTCGAGCCGGCAAGCTGGTTTCAGGAGCCGATTCATTTCGAGCCCGGCCGGGAACGGCTTGGCCTTCGTACGGTATGGATATCGGACACTCACCTTGGGACTTCGGGGTGCAACAGCGAACTCTTGCTCGACTTCCTCAGGTCCATTCAGTGCGACACGCTCTACCTTGTCGGCGACATCGTTGATGGCTGGCAGCTCCGCAAGGGATGGTACTGGCCGCCGCGGCACAACGACATCGTGCGCTGCATCCTCAAGCAAGCCAAGCATGGCACGCGCGTCATCTATATTCCGGGTAATCATGACGAGGCGTTTCGCGATTATGCCGGTCTCAACTTCGGCGGCGTCGAAGTGGCCAGAGAGGCGATTCATCTCACCGCCGACGGGCGGCAGCTGCTCGTGCTGCATGGCGATGCCTTTGATGGGGTGGTGCTCTATGCGCGCTGGCTCGCCTTCCTCGGGGATCATGCCTACACGCTGCTGCTCCGGGTCAATCGGCTGTTCAACGCCTGTCGCCGCAGCCTCGGTCTGCCCTACTGGTCCTTGTCCGCCCATCTGAAACGGCGGGTGAAAAACGCCGTGCAATACATCTGCCAGTTCGAGCAGGTGGTGGCGCACGCGGCCCATGAGCGGGGCGTCAATGGGGTGGTCTGCGGCCACATCCACTCGGCGGAAGTCCGGCAGATCGGCGAAGTCACCTATTACAATGACGGCGACTGGGTCGAGAGCTGCACCGCCCTGGTGGAGCATTTTGATGGCCGCATCGAAATCCTCGATTGGGCCGAGCGCCGGCGTACGGACGATCTGAGCGTACCGGCCGAATGCCCCGCTCGCGCGGATCCGGGGGAATTGCTTCCCGCGTGAGGATCCTCATCGCGACGGATGCGTGGCACCCTCAAGTCAATGGGGTGGTCCGGTCGCTCAGCACGACGATCGATCACCTGCTCAAGCGCGGCTACGAGGTCGAGGCGATCAGTCCCGATCAGTTCACCACTATCGGTTGTCCGACTTATCCCGAGATTCGGCTTGCGATCGGCTCCGGGCGCAAAGTGGCCCGCAGAATGGATGCTTTCGCACCTGTCGCGGTCCACATCGCAACGGAAGGGCCGCTTGGGTGGGCAGCGCGCGCCT
>CBFGZJ010000286.1:0-2585 GCA_965653215.1 uncultured Sphingomonas sp.
GGCCTGAGCTGCTCGGCATTTTAGGACCGCAATCTGGTGGTCGAAACGCCCGTGGTCGATGCCGATGGCGAGCTGGTGGTGCAGATGCCCGACTGGGACGAGGCGCTCCAGCTAACCGAGTGGACACGCGGGCACGATGGGCGCTTCACCTGCGCGACCCGGGCGAACCACCAACTCGATCCCTATCCCGCCGACATCTATCAGGCGATGATGGTGGCGTTGCGCGACTATGTTGACGTCAACGGCTTCCCCGGAGCCCTGCTCGGCCTGTCCGGCGGGATCGACAGCGCACTGTCGGCGGCCATCGCGGTTGATGCGCTTGGACCCGAGCGGGTGTGGGCGGTGATGATGCCCTCCAAATATACCAGCGGCGAAAGCCTTGATGATGCCGAACAGAACGCGCGGCTCCTGGGGTGTCGTCATGACGTCGTCTCAATCGCTCCCGGGGTGGCTGCCCTCGATCAGATGCTCGAATCGCAATTCCGCGGCACGCAGGCGGGGATCGCGGAGGAAAACATCCAGTCGCGGCTGCGCATGGTCACGCTGATGGCGCTGTCCAACCGCTTCGGCCAGATGCTGCTGACGACCGGCAACAAGAGCGAGATGTCGGTTGGGTATGCCACCCTCTATGGCGACATGGCCGGCGGCTACAATGTGCTGAAGGACGCCTATAAGACGACCGTCTTTGCGCTGGCCCGTTGGCGCAACGCCAATCTTCCGGAAGGTGCGCTCGGTCCCAGGGGGCCGGTCATGCCCGAGCGGATCATCTCCAAGCCGCCTTCCGCCGAGCTTCGGCCGGACCAAAAGGATGAGGACAGCCTCCCGCCTTATGATCTGCTCGACCCCATCCTCTACGGCCTCATCGACCGCGAACAGTCGGTTGCCGAGGTCTGCGCCGCCACCGGAGCCTCTCGCGAGGTCGTGGCGAAGATGGAGCGCCTGCTCTACATCGCCGAGTACAAGCGGCGACAGGCGCCGCCAGGGGTGAAGATCGGCAGCCGCAATTTCGGGCGCGATCGCCGCTATCCGATCACCAATAAGTTTCGTACCGCGACCTGATGAGCGTCGTTACCCGTTTTGCGCCCTCGCCGACCGGGCGGCTTCATGTCGGCAACATTCGGACTGCTCTCCACAACGCCTTGTTTGCCAAGGCGCGCGGTGGACGCTTTCTGCTGAGGATCGACGATACCGACCAGGAACGATCGACGACGGAATTCGATGAGGCGATCCGGCAGGACCTCGCCTGGCTCGGGCTACAACCCGATATCACGGTTCGCCAGTCGGACCGGTTCGACCTGTATGATCGCCAATTCGAGCAACTCAAGCAGGCGGGACGGGTTTACCCCTGCTACGAGACCCGCGAGGAACTGGAAATTCGACGCAAGGTCCTGCTCGGCCGCGGTCTTCCACCCATCTATGAGCGGAAGGATGAGTCCGAACCCCCGCCGCAGGGCCGGGCACCGCACTGGCGGTTCAAGCTGGATCATGAAGCCGCGATCGGCTGGACCGACCTGGTCCGGGGGGAGCAGCATTTCGATCCGAAGCTTCTGTCTGACCCCGTCGTCAGGCGTGAGGATGGCAGCTGGCTTTATCTGCTGCCGAGCGTGATCGACGACATCGATCTGGGGGTGACGCACATCGTCCGTGGTGAGGATCATGTGACCAACAGCGCGCTGCAACTGCAGATGTTCTCGGCGCTGGGGGCAGAACCGCCAGCCCTTGCCCACGAAGCGCTGCTGGTCGCTGCTGACGGCAAGCTGTCGAAACGTCTCGGATCGGTCGGGGTTGAGGCGATGACCGCGGCCGGGCTGGAGCCAATGGCGCTGCTCTCGCTGCTGGCGAGACTGGGAACTTCACAACCGGTCGAACCCTTCGGCGCCATTGAAGACCTCGCCAGCGATTTCGACTGCTCCCACTTCGGCCGTGCGCCAGCTCATTTCGACCTGCGCGAGGTCGAGCTGCTCAACGCCAAGCTGCTGCACCTTTTGCCCTACGCGTCTGTTGCAGGCCGCTTGCCGGACTCACTCAGCGAGGAAGATTGGCTGCTCCTTCGCGGCAATATCGAGCATCTCTCTGAGGTGTCCGAGTGGCTCCCAGTTCTCGACGGCGACGTCACCCCGCCCGCGCTTGCGGATGACGATCAACAATTCCTTTCGACTGCCGCCGAGATTGCAGAGAGGCTCGAATGGGCCAACGACCCGTGGCATGCGCTCGCCGACGAACTGAAAGCGCGCTCCGGGCGCAAGGGCAAGGCCCTGTTCCTGCCGCTGCGCATGGCTCTGACCGGCCGAGCCAGCGGCCCGGAAATGGGAACCCTTCTGAAGCGGATCGGAAAGTCACGGTCCCTAACCCGCCTCCGCGCAGCAGCCGCACTCGTCTGATCGACTTCGTCCCCTTCACTGCCTCCCTCTTTCGTTCGCGTTGGTAATGTTGTATCATCGCGGGATAGGCACAGAGAAGGAGAGGTCATCATGCTTGGCTATGCTTCTGAACATCCGCTGCGCGCCCCCCGAGCCAGGCCCGGAACCTTGGGATTGGTCCTCGCCGGACACGCCGCCGCGCTGCTGATGGTCCTGACTCCCCGA